>NZ_JBITCO010000002.1:0-157343 GCF_044453265.1 Kitasatospora sp. NPDC051705
CCTCCGTCGCGGCGGGCTCGTGGGGGGGGGCCGGGGGGGGGGGCTGGGGGGGGGGGGGGGGGGGGGGGGCGGGGGGGGGGGGGGGGGGCCCCCCCCCCCCCGGCGTTTCGATCCCGCCCTCCGGGGTGGAAGCCGGGGCGGTGGGTCATAGGTCTGATCTATGGGGCGACAGGGCGGACCCCCCTACCCGGGCAGCGCCGTGCCGCGAAGGGTGAGGCGGAGAGAACCGCCGATCCGGTCGAAAACACGATGGCCGAGGCCTGAGGCTCAAGCAGGAAGGACCAGCAGTGACGTGGAAATGCGCACTCCGCGCGGCGGCTGCCGCGCTCGCGACCGGAGTGCTGACGGTCGGCGGAACCGCGCCGACGGAGGCTGCCGCGGCGGACGGTGGTGCCGGGGGGACGGTCATCACGGCGGCCGAGGTCGTGGGACTCGGTGACTACATCCGGTTGGGCGAAGCGAAGGACGACGGGAGGATCGGGGGCCTGGTCAAGGTGACGACCGCCGACGGCGGCACGTTGTTCGTCTACTGCCTCGACGCCCGGACCGAACTGAACCCGGGTTCGGTCTACCGTGAGGGCGGTCGGTCCGACGTACCGACACTCCGGGCCAACCCCGATGCGGGGAAGGTCAACTGGATCCTGCAGCACGGGTACCCGGCGGTGTCCGAGGGCGAGCTGGGCGAGCTGGTGGGCGGCGAGATCTCCCCGCAGCGCGCGGCCGGGGCGACCCAGGCCGCGATCTGGCGCATCACCAACCACGTCACGGGCGTCCCGTGGGATCCGGTCGGAGCCAGGCTCGCCGACTACCTGGCGACGCATGCCGTCGACGCCCCTGAGCCGGCCGCTCCGCTCTCCCTCACCCCCGGCGCGGTGTCCGGGAGTGCCGGGTCGGTGCTCGGTCCGATCGGGATCACCTCCGCGGGGGATCCGGTGGACGTCTCGCTGGACCCGGCGGCGGTCGCGGCGGGCGTGGTGCTGACCGATCGGGCGGGGAAGGCCGTGTCCGACGGGGGAGGCCGGCTGAGTCCACCCGCCATGAGCGGGGACTCGGTCTTCGTGAAGGCTCCGGCGGGCGCCGAAGCCGGTAGCGCGACCATCAGGGCGACTGCGTCGGTCCCGGCGCCGGTGGGCCGGGCGCTGGTGAGCCCGGACAGTCAGGACCTGCTTCTGGCGAGTGGTGCCGACAAGGTCGTCACCGGCACCACCTTGGCGGTGAGTTGGACCTCGGCCACCTCCCCGCCGTCGCCCACCGCCACCCCGAGCGATTCGGCGAGCCCGAGTGCGGGCCCGACCGCGGGTCCGCCGCCGAGTACGGGTCCGACGCCGAGTACGGGCCCGGGCGTGACGCCGACTACGGGCCCGGGCGTGACGCCGAGTACGGGCCCGAGCCCGACGCCGAGTACGGGCCCGGGCGTGACGCCGGGTGTGAGCCCGAGCCCGACGCCGACTACGGGCCCGAGCGTGACGCCGGGTGTGAGCCCGGGCACGGCTCCGGGCGCGGGGCCCTCCGGGACCCCGGGGGGCGTGCTCCCCTCCACCGGCGCCAGCGGCGGCATCGTGGTGGCCGCCGGTGCCGGCATCGGGCTGCTGCTGGCGGGCGGTCTCGTGGTCGTGGTCCACGAGCGTCGCCGACGCCGCCGCAACGGTGTCTGAGTGCGTTCGCCACGGAGCGGGACGTCGCCCGGTTCGACTTCCCACTCCGTGGCGAACGCCCGACCGGACCCGGACTCCCCTACTCTGGCGGCATGCTGTCCGTGGTGGTGGCCCCCTGGGCGGGGGCGGAGCCGGTGTTCGTGCGTGCGCCGGACGAACTGCACGACGCCGCCAGCACGATGAAGGTGGCGGTGCTGGCGGCGCTCGCCCGGAGTGGGGTGGACCTCGACGCCGAGGTGTCGGTGGTGAACCGCTTCCGGTCCGTCGTCGGCGGGGAGTTCGGCAACGATCCGGACTGGGACAGCGATCCGCTGCCCTGGGAGCTGCTGGGCACCCACGTGCCGCTGCGGCTGCTCGCCGAACGGATGATCACGCACTCCTCCAACCTGGCCACCAACCTGTGCCTGGCGCGGGTCGACCGGGCGGCGGTCGCACAGGTGTGGCGCCGGGCCGGCGCGAGCCGCAGTGCGAGCCCGCGCGGCATCGAGGACTACGCGGCGCGCGACGCCGGGGTGCACAACCTGGTCAGCGCCCGTGACCTCGTGCGGCTCCTCCACTCGCTCGCCGGCGAGCCGGCGCTGCTGGAGCTGCTGGAGCGCAACTCCTTCCGGGTGGACTTGGCGGCGGGGCTGCCGCCCGGGACCCGGATCGCGTTCAAGAACGGGTGGATCCCGGGTGCCCGGCACTGCGTGGGCCTGGTGCACCCGCCGGACTGCCCGCCGTACCTGATCGCGGTCTGCTACTCCGGCCCGCTCGCCGACGGCAGCGACCGCGCCGATCCGGCGGCCCGGCTGCTGGCCCGGGTCTCGGCGGCGGTGTGGGCGCGCCGGCACGGGATCGGCGGCGCGCCGCCCGCGGGGCCGGTGGCACGAGGCCGGTGACGCGCCGCCGGCCCGGGCGGGCCGGCGGCGTGCGGGTGTGCGGCGGCCGCCGTCAGTACGGCTTGACGAGCACGTGGGCGGCGCCCGGGATGCCGATCTTCAGGAGCTCGTCCTCCTCCGCGGTGGTCGGCGTGCCGGTCTCCTGCTTGAGGACGGCGCGGGACAGCGACTGGACCCAGAGGGCGCGCGGGCGGCGGCGCTCCTCCCAGGCGGCGAGGGCGGCCGGGACGTCGTCGGCCGCGTCGAGGCTCTCGGCGAGGACGAGGGCGTCCTCGACGGCCATCGCGGCGCCCTGGGCGAGGTGCGGGGTGGAGGCGTGGGCGGCGTCGCCGGCCAGGGCGATGCGGCCGACGTGCCAGGGCTCCTCGACGGTGACCTGGGAGATCCGGGTGTAGACCACGGCGGCCGGGTCGGTGACCTGGGCGAGGGCCTCGGCGACGGGGCCGCCGAAGCCGTCCAGCCGCTCGTGGAGCTGCTCGTGGGCGCGCTCCCGGTCGGGGCGGAAGTCCTCGGCCTCGGCGAACACCGAGCCCAGGTACATCAGTTCCGTGCTGATCGGGGTGAGCAGCGCCTTGGCGCTGAGGTTCCCGGCGGACATCACCACGCCCTGCACCTCGGGCGAACGCGGCAGGGTGACGCGCCAGTTGGCGAAGCCGGTGTACTCGGGGGCGTAGGCGTCGCCGTACAGGTGCCTGCGCAGCGGGGAGCCGATGCCGTCGAAGCCGACGACGAGGTCGTAGCGGTCGTGGTGGCCGTCGGTGAGGGTGGCGTCGACCCCGTTGCCGTCGTCGGTGAGCTCCGCGATCGTCGTCCCGAAGCGGACGGTGGCGCCCGCCGCGGCGGCGGCGGTGGCGAGCACCCGGGCGAGCGCGGGGCGGGGGATGCCGTTGTTGGCGGGGGCGCCGTCCATCCGCGGCTGCGGGATCCTGGCGAGGGTGGCGCCGGCCGGGTCGCAGATGGTCAGCACCTCCCACTCGAAACCGGCGGCGAGGCAGTCGTCGAGGACGCCGATCGCGCGCATCACGTGCAGCGCGTTGGAGGGCTGGATGATGCCGACGCCGAGCGCCTCCGGGCGGTCGCGCAGTTCGGCGACGTCGACCCGGTGGCCGCGCCGGGCGAGGGCGGTGGCGAGCGTGAGTCCGCCGATGCCGCCGCCGTGGACGAGGACGCGCAGGGGTGGGGTCATGAGGTGGCTCCAGGGGGTGGCGGGTCAGCCGACGGGGGCGGCGGCGAGGTCCATCAGGTGGTCGACCAGGGCGAGCAGCAGGTCACGGCCGAAGGCGCGTTCCCGGACGTCGCCGAGCAGCATCGGGACCTGCGGGTCGAGGTCGAGGGCGGCCCGGATCTCGTCCGGGGTCCGGGTGTTGTGGCTGTGGAAGCAGTTGATGGCGACGACGAAGGGGATGCCGCGGCTCTCGAAGAAGTCGATGGAGGCGAAGCTGGTGTCGAGCCGCCTGGTGTCGGCGATGACGATGCCGCCGAGGGCGCCGTTGACCAGGTCGTTCCACATGAACCAGAACCGCTCCTGCCCGGGGGTGCCGAACAGGTAGACGACGAGGTCGGGGTTGACGGTGATCCGGCCGAAGTCCAGGGCGACGGTGGTGGTGTCCTTCTGGTCGACGCCGGACAGGTCGTCGACGCCGACGCTGGCCCGGGTCAGGTACTCCTCGGTGCGCAGCGGGGTGACCTCGCTGACCGAGCCGACCAGGGTGGTCTTGCCGACGCCGAATCCGCCGGCGATGAGGATCTTGACGGCGGCCGGCGCGTCGACGGCACTGCTGGAGTGGGGTGTCGCCATGGTTCAGAGTCTCCGGAGTCCTTCGCGAACGGCCGTGAGCAGGCCGAGGTCCACGCCCCCGGCGGCGCGGGCCACCGAGAGCGGCGCCCGGGCCCGCAGCAGGCCCTGGGCGACCAGGTCGCCCAGCAGGATCTTGGTGACCGAGACCGGGAGGTCCAGGCCGGCCGCCACCTCGGCGACCGCCGCCGGGCGCCGGCAGCGGTCGAGGATCGTCCGGTGCTCGGGCTGGAGGCCGCGGGCACCGGCGCGGCTGCCCCGCGCCAGGGCCCGGGCGGCCTCCTCCTCGACGGTGGTGAGCACGGTGATCAGGGTGAGGTCGTCGCGTTCGGGGGCGGTGCGGCCGCGGGTGATGGTGTAGGGGCGCACCATGACGCCCGACTCGTCCTCCGCGTCCTCGCCGGGCAGCTCGCTCCAGTGCGGTGCCCGGCCGTGCGCCGGCTCGCCGGCCCCGTGCGGTCCCACCGGCGTCAGCCCCGGTTCCGGGCCGCGAAGGCGTCGAAGGCGGCCGGGGCGCCGGGGCCGGCCGGGGCACCGGGGGCGGCGTCCTGACGCACCGGGGTGCTGAGCTTCTTGCCGACCTGCTGCACCAGGGTGTGCATGGCCACGGACATCACCTCGGCGTCCACCTCCTGCGAGGCGACGACGGCCAGGTGGGTGCCCTGGGCGGCGGCGATGATGAACAGCCAGCACTCGGCGAGCTCCACGATCACCTGGTGGACGGGCCCGCCGTCGAAGAGCTGGCCGACGCCGCGGGCGAGGCTCTGCTGCCCGGTGGCGACGGCGGCCAGGCGCTCGGCGTCGGCCCGTTCGATGCTGCGGGAGTGGCTGACGACGAGGCCGTCGTCGGAGAGCAGGACGGCGTTCCTGGTCCCGGGCACCGAGTCGACGAGTCCGTCCAGCAGCCAGTCCAGGTCCTGGTGGGTGGCGATCGTGCGGTTCATGACTGGTCATCCGTTCGTGTCGTTCGGGGGTCCGCGGCCGGCAGGGCCCAGGGGGAGGGGCCGGGCGCGGGCGTCGGGGGGCCGGCGAGGTCGGTGGGGGGAGCCGGCGGGGTCGCGGCCCGGGGCAGCGGGTGCTCGCCGCCGTCCTGGGCGCGGGCGGCGCGGGACTGGCGCTGGAAGGCGCCGATCGTCGCACCGGAGCGCCGGACGGGGCGCTGGAACGGGCCCCCGGCGGGGCCGCCGGCCGCTCCGGTGTCCGGTCCGGAGGCCTCGGGGCGGGGCCCGCCGGCCGGGTCGACCCACTCCTGCCGGGGCGGCGGCGGGACGCGCAGCTCGGCGGCCAGACTGGCCTGCCGCACCCGCTGCGGCAGCGGGGCCTGCCCGCCCTCGGCTGGCGAGAGCGGCACCGCGGAGGGGTACTCGCGGCGCCGGCGCTCGGCCAGCCGGTAGTGGTCGGCCGGGCGGTACTGCTCGTCGGCGTAGGGAGCCTCGGCGGCGGTGACCCGGGCGTAGGCGATGTCCGGGTAGGCGGGGGCGTCGTGCGAGGGGGCCCGCCCGGTGGGGGCCTCGGCGGCGGGGGAGCCGTGCTGGACGGGCCGTTCCGCCGGCTGCCCGGACGGCCCGAACAGCGGTGCGTCCGCGGCCTCGTCCGGCTGCCCGGCGGACGCGACGGGGAACGGCAGCGGCTCGGCGGCGGGGAGGTCCTCGGGCCGCAGGTACTCGACGTGCCCGAGCGGGTCGGCCGGGGCGTGGTGCGAGACCCCGGAGACCCGGGCGGCCGACGGGTCCTCCTCGAGGTCCGCGGTGTCGTGGGCGGGCCCGGCGGGGGCGTCCGGGACGGCCGCGGCCTCCGGCGGGTGCCCGGGCCGGTCGCCGAACCGCGCCCGGGTCCGCTCGCCGTACTGGGCCCGGCCGAACGCCTGGGCGTGCTCGCCGTCCGCGGCCCGGCCGAGCGGCTGGGCTTGTGACTGAGCCTGGGCCTGCGCCTGTGACTGGGCCTGCGCCTCGCCGAACGGCTGTGCCCGGCCGAACGGCCGCGGCTGCGGGCCGTCCTGGGCCAGACCGAAGGGGTCCACCTGCCCGAAGGCGTCCACCGGCCCGGGGGCGTCGGTGCCCCCGAAGGCGTCGACGGGGGCGACCGGCGGTCCGGTCGGGGCCGGCTCCGGCGCCTCGTCGGAGGCCGTCAGCAGGGCCTTGCGCGAGCGCCGCACCAGCGGGATCGGCTCCACCGGGGAGCCCTCGTCCGGCAGGCCCGCGTCGCCGTCGATGACGAGCTCGTCCGGGACGAGCACGACCACCCGGGTGCCGCCGAAGGCCGACGGCCGGAACTCGATCCGCAGCCCGGTGTTGGCGGCGAGCCGGGCGACGACGTGGAAACCGAGCCGGATGTCGTCCGCCCGGGCCAGCACGTCGGTGCGCGGCGGGCGGCTCATCAGCTCGTTGGCCGCGTCGTACTGCTCCGGGTCCATGCCGAGCCCGCGGTCCTCGATCTCGACGGCGAGCCCGCGCCCGACCATCGCGGCCCTGACCTCCACGGGGGTGGGGGGCTTGGAGAACGTGGTGGCGTTCTCCATCAGCTCGGCGAGGACGTGCGCGACCGGGCCGACGGCCCGCTCGGACAGCCACGGGTGCCCCTCGACGTCGAGCAGGATCCGGCGATAGTCCTGCACCTCGCCCTGGGCGGCGCGCAGCACGTCCAGCAGCGGGACGGGCTTGCGCCAGCGCCGCTGCGGCTGGCCGCCGGCCATGATGACGAGGTTCTCCTCGTAGCGGCGCAGCCGGGCGGTGAGGTGGTCGAGGTCGAACAGGCCCTCCAGGACCTCCGGGTCCTCGTGCCGGCGCTCCAGCTCGTCGAGCTTGCGCAGCTGGCGGCCGATCAGCAGCTGGGTGCGGCGGGCGATGCGCTGCAGCAGCCGTTCGAAGCCGCGGTGCTGCTCGGCCTGCCGGACGGCGGCCTCGACGGCGGCGGACCGGGCCAGGTTGAGCGCCTGGCCGAGCCGGGCCAGCTCGTCGGTGCCGTTGCCGTGCGGGCCGGCGGTGATGCTGCGGCTCTCGGCCTCGGCGTCGACCGGCTCGCCGCGGCCGAGGCGCTCCACCACCTCGGGCAGGGTGCGCTCCATCTCCTCGGCCTGCGTGTGCAGTTCCTTGATGCGGCGGCGCAGCGAGCGGCTGAGGCGCCAGGAGGCGGTGATCACCGCGACGACGGTGATCAGGCCGACCACCGTGGTCAGCACGACCCGGGTGAGCAGGGAGAGGATGGTGCCCTTGCCGACGTCGACGATTCCGCTGGTGCGGGTCTCGATGGCCTTGATCAGTTGCGGGTTGAGCTGGTCCACGGCCTGGCGCCACTGGTCCTGCGCGGCGGGGAGCCTGACGGTGCCGTTGGTCTCGGCGCCGGCGGGCCGGGTGAGCGACTGTTCGACGGCCGTCTTGGCCTGCCAGGCGGGGCTGTTCATCAGGTCGCGCCAGGCGGGCGCCTCGGCGTCCGGCACGTACGGGACGACCTGGACGGTGAAGAGGTGTTCCTGCGCGCCGATGGCCTGTTCGACCTGCTGGTAGTCGGCGGTCGCGAGCCGGCCGGTGGGCCAGCCGCGGGCCAGCAGGGCGTCCTCGCGGGCGAGCATCTCCTTGGCCCAGAAGGCGTTGACCAGGGTCTTGGAGATCCAGGTGACCTCGCCGGTGTCGACGTGGCTGAGCGCGGTGAACAGCCGCAGGTCGACGGCGATCAGGTCGGTGTAGTACGCGAACAGGGACTGCTGGTCGATCGAGCCCCGGTCGACGGCGGCGCGCTGCTCGGCGAGTCGGCCGAGGGCCTGGCGGGCCTCGGCGACGGCGGTGCGGACCTCTTCGGGGGCGTTGTCGGCGGTCTCGCCGGAGAGGGTCTGGAACTGGCGGACCGCGTCGTCGGTCTGCTGGCGCTGGCGGCGCAGCTGGTCGGCGTTGGCGCCGGGCCGGGCGAGCGCCTCGGCGCTGAGCCGGCGCTCCTCCTGGAGGTTGTAGTAGACGATGTTGGACGGCTGGCCGGCCTTCTGCGCGAGCAGTCCCTGGCCGGCCTGGCGCTGGAAGTCGAAGACCGTCTGGCCGCTGGTGACCGCCCACAGGACGGCGAGGGCGACGCTGGGGACGACTGCGAGGACGAGCAACGCCGTCCGCAGTGACAGGCGTGGACGCCTGCGGGGGGCCTTCGGCGTCGGGGGCCGCCGATTCGCACGCGCGCGCAGAGCAGACTCCTTGGGGCTGGCGGCCGGCCGGGTCGGGGCCGGGCCGTCGGGCACGGGCTTTTGACGAGGCGATACTAGTCATACCGTGTGATTGGAGTGAAAGTGTGTTCGCCGTCCGGACGGTCCACGCACACGCTCCCGACACAATGTCACCTGGTCGTTGACCGTGCGCACTCGAAGCATCCCAGTTCGCGGCCTGTTGACAGAGTGTCAGTGCTGGTCACCGCCCTGCGGGTGGACTCCGTGTGAAAACTCTGTGTCGTCACTTTCCGTGCCCGCCCCGCCATCACCCGCGGGGCCGCCCCGGAGAGGGGCCGCCCGCGCGGCTGCGGCACGATGGCGGCCATGACCGGCGAACCCCTGCACATCCCGACCGACGGCCTCCGCCGAGTCCTCGACCTGGCCCTGCGGCACGTGGAGGCCTCGACCGGCGACCGGGTGGCGCTCGACGAGGACTACTTCTGGTCCGTCCCCGGCGGCGAGCTCCACGAGGTGTACGCCGGGCCCCCGGCCCTGACGATCGGACAGCTCTCGGAGTCGTGGCAGCACCTGGAGGCCCTGCTCGCCGACCCGGACCGCGCCGTGGGCCACCACCTGGTCTGGCTCGCCGACGTCCTGCGCGCGATCGGCCGCGCCACCCCCTGACGGCCCGTGGGCTCCCCAGCGCCCCCGCGGGATCCGCACGTCCGGGCGCTCGCGGCGGAGGGGTGATCACCCCTCTCCACTCTCAACGTATAGCGCACGGGGGGTCTTGCGGCAAGGCCCCGGTGGTGCCGCAGAATCGCCGGGTCAAGATCGCTGCCTGGGGGAACGGGAGATTCACGGATGCGCGTGGTGCTGGCGACGTACGGGTCGCGGGGGGACGTCCAGCCGTTGGCCGGACTGGCGGTGCGGCTGCGGGAGCTCGGTGCGCAGGTGCGGGTGTGCGCGCCGCCGGACGAGGAGTTCGCGGCGCAACTGGACGCCGTCGGCGTGGAGATGGTGCCGACCGGCCTCTCGGTGCGCTCGCTGGTGACGGGGCCGCCGCCCGCGTCCTCGGAACTGCCCCGGCGCGCGGCCGACCTGGTCGCGCAGTTCTACGACGCGGTCTCCGCCGGGGCGGGGCCTGGGGACGCGGTGGTGGCGACCGGCCTGTTCCCCGCAGCGGCCGGGGCACGGTCGGCGGCCGAGAAGCTGGGCCTGCGCTACGCCTACCTGGCGCTCCAGCCGACCGTCCTGCCCTCCCCGCACCACCCGCCGTTCCAGTACCCCGGCCGGCCGTACCCGCCGGAGGTGACCGACAACGCGGAGCTGTGGGCGCTGAACGTCGGGACGATGAACGCGCTGTTCGGCGAGGCCGTCAACGGCCACCGGGTGTCGGTGGGCCTGCCGCCGGTGGACAACGTCCGTGACCACGTCCTCACCGCGCGGCCCTGGCTGGCGACGGACCCGGTGCTGGACCCGTGGCGGCAGGCGCCGGGCCTCGACGTCGTGCAGACCGGCGCGTGGATCCTGCCGGACGAACGCCCGCTCCCGGCCGACCTGGTGGCCTTCCTCGACGCCGGCGAGCCCCCGGTGTACGTGGGCTTCGGCAGCATGCCGATGCGCGGCGCGCAGGACGTCGCCGAGGTGGCCGTGGCGGCGGTGCGCGCGCAGGGCCGCCGCGTGGTGATCGCCCGTGGCTGGGCCGAACTGGGCCACGGCGACGGGCGGGACGACTGCTTCGTGGTCGGCGAGGTCAACCAGCAGGCCCTGTTCGGGCGGGTGGCGGCCGCGGTGCACCACGGCGGCGCGGGCACGACGACGACGGCCACCCGGGCGGGTGCGCCCCAGGTGGTGGTGCCGCAGATCGTGGACCAGCCCTACTGGGCGGGCCGGGTGGCCGCGTTGGGCGTCGGCGTGGCCCACGACGGGGCGACGCCGACGGTGGAGTCCCTGTCCGCCGCGCTCGGGGAGGCGCTGACCCCGGAGGTGCGGGCCCGGGCCGCCGCCGTGGCCGGCACCGTCCGCACCGACGGAACGGCGGTCGCCGCGGACCTCCTGGTCCGGCCCGGGGCCTGAGCGCCGCGGCGGAGTGGGAAGTCGGCGCGGGGTGGGCACCGCGGCGCGGGGCGGGGCTACTCGGTGAGCAGCTTCAGGCCGGAGTCCGGGATCCCGGTGCCGTCCTTGGCGAAGAACTGCCAGGACTGCACCTTCCGGCCCGGCTGCTCGGGCACCACCACGTGGCGGTACGGGGTGTCGCCGACCGGGACCAGCTGCGGTTCGAGGACGGTGCCGTCCGTCCAGGTCACCACGATCCGGCCGACGTTCGGGCCGGCGGTGACGCTGGCCAGCCGGATCGGGAGCGGGCCGGGGGTGCCGTCCTTGCTCCGGGGGCCGATGACGCCGCCCCCGATGTAGTCGCCGTCCCGCGGGTCGAAGTGGGCCGCGTCGGGGAAGCTGCCCTGGGAGTCGTACTTCTGGCGCACCCCGTCCAGCGTGGCGTACGTGTTGACCACGTCCTCCGTGGTCGACCAGTAGTGCTGGACGAAGTCGGTGGTCGGCTTCTCGACGGTCGGGTCGACGGCGTTGCGCTCCTGCCAGACGGCCAGGGCCTGCTCGTACGCCCGCTCCTTCGGGGCGGCCGGCCAGACCGCCTGCCACAGCTTCCACTCCTTGCCGTCGACGGTGCCCTGGCCGATGACCACCCGGACGGGGGTGAACGGGTCCTTCGCGGCGGGCGCGGTCGTCGGGGCCCGATCGGTGGCCGGGGCGGCCCCGGTGCCGGTGGCGGGGCCGGAGTTCGCCGCGACGAGCGGCTGCGGCGCCCCGCCGGGGCCCGGGTGCAGCGTGGCCGTCACGCCGCCGGCCAGCGCCACGGTGGCGGCCAGGGCGAGCGCGCCGACCATGGTGCGCCGGCGGCGCCGGATCCGCCGGCCGCCGGCCATGATGTCCGGCAGCGGGACGGAGCCGATCCTGGCGCCCGTCGCCGCGTCGGCCAGTCCGCGGCCGACCCACGCGTCGGTGCCGTCCGCCGCCGTGCCCGCGCCGAACGCCGCGTTGTCCCCGCCCGTGCTCATACCGCACCTCCGATGCGTGCCATGCCCTTGAGTTCCTTCAGTGCCGCGACCTCGCGCAGCTTGGCTATCCCCTTCGCCGCGTGGCTGCGCACGGCTCCCACCGAGCAGCCCATCGCGACGGCGGCCTGGCTGTCGCTCAGGTCCTCCCAGTGCCGCAGCACCACGGCCTCGCGCTGGCGGGCCGGCAGGGTGGCGAGCGCGGCCAGCAGTTCCCCGCGCTGTTCGGACCGCGCGAAGCCGTCCTCGACGCCGGGCGCGTCCGGCAGGACGTCGACGAGCAGTTCGGGCGGTCGGCGCCGCCAGCGGCGGGCGTGCTGGTTCACCAGGATCCGCCGCACGTAGGCGTACGGGTCCCCGGCCCGGCGGACCTTCGCCCAGGACGCGCAGGCCTTCTCCGCCGCGGACTGCACCAGGTCCTCCGCCGCGTACTGCTCGCCGGCCAGCAGGTAGGCCGTGCGGATCAGGCGTGGCCAGGCCCCGACGATGAAGGCCTGGAACTCCTCGTCCCGGTCGGTCTTCGTTTCTCCCATGAGCACCTCCTCACCCCCCTAGAGCCCGGGGGCGGGGGAAACCGCTTACTCCGGCGCCGGGGCGGGCCGGCGCGGCGTCGGCGGCGGTCCGGGGCCGAACCGGTGTCGGGGCCGGGGCAAGGCGGGGCGGGGCCCTTTCCCGTCCGCCCACCGGACGCGGGAGGAGCGTATCCGGGAACGCGAACGGCCTTCGACGCACGGTGGACACATTCCCGTCACACGGGCGGTCGGCGTCACCTCCGGAGGTGCGGGACGGGCGCCCGAATTGCCCGGGGGGTGGGGCTTCGTGGCGAATTCCCGGGCATGGCCACCTTCTCGTTCTCGACGGTCGCGAGTAAAACTTCGCAAAGAATGCACTCGGCCCGGACCGCCTCCGACCTGCCTCTTCAACAAAATGTTGCAGCTCAGAGGCGGGGTGATCACGCTTCGCCATACGGCTGTAACCGGTCGTGTGCAAGCATGTCGGCAATCCGCAGGAGTACGGTTCCGGAGGAATCGCCGGGCGGGGCTCGTGGGTAAGTCGAGCGGCTCGGAGGGATATTCGCCATGCCGTGGACTTTCGTAGCGGGAATAGATGCGACGTATGGGTCAGGAAAAGGGTGGGTCGGGGGATCCGGAGGTCGCCCGCCCCCGGTCGGTCGGATTGGTCGTCGAGGTACTGCGCGGCGTCGCCCAGGTCGATTTCATGCCGTCCGCCGTGTGCGGACTGTTCTTCGTGGCGGCGCTGTTCGCGGCCGGCTGGCGGTACGGCCTCTACGGCCTGCTGGGCAGTGCGGTCGCCACCGGCGCCGCGTACGGCCTCGGGCTGGCGCGGAGCACCGTGGCGGCCGGTCTGCAGGGGTACAACGGGTGCCTGGTGGCCCTGGCGTGCGCGGTGTTCCTCGGACCCGACCACCCGGCGACCGTGTTGGTGGCGGTGGTCGGGGCCGCCGTCGCGGTCGTCGTCACCGCGGGCCTCGGCGCGCTGCTCTCCGGCCGCGGCCTGCCCGCGCTGACCGCGCCGTTCTGCCTGGTCGCCGGTGCGATCACGGTCGCGGCGCCCGGCTTCCGGCGACTCTGGCACGGCGCCGCCGGCCCGGCGGCGCTGCCCGGCCCGGCGACCGGCACGACCGAACTGGGCTGGGAGGAGTTGTGGCAGGGGTTCTTCGCGAACATCGGTCAGGTCTTCTTCATGCCGCAGTGGTACGTCGGCCTGCTGTTCCTGGCCGGCATCGTCGCGGCCGACCGGCTCGCGGGCCTGCTGGCCTGCGCGGGCAGCGCGACGGGCCTGCTCACCGCCTGGGCGCTCGGCGCGCCCGCGGAGGCCGTCGGCCAGGGGCTGTACGGCTACAGCGGGGTGCTGACCGCGATGGCGCTGTGCGGGGTGTTCGTGGCCCGGAGCCGTTGGAGCGCGGCCTACGCCGTGCTCGGCGCGGCCGGCGCCACCGTCCTGACCCCGGCGCTCGCCGCGGCTTCCGCGCCCCTCGGTGGCCACGCCTTCACCTGGCCGTTCGTCCTGACGACCATGCTGTTCCTGGCGGCCGTCCCGGCCGTCCCCCGCCTGCGCAGGGCCTGACCGGCGACCGGCGGGGTCCGACCGCTCGTTCGCCGGGGATCGTCAACGCACCGCCAGCAACGCACCGTCAGCCACACATCTCAGCCACACATCGTTCAGTCGAAGACCTTCGGCCACGCGCCCGTTCGCCGAAGGCCCGTTCGCCATGGGCCCGTCCGTCCGGGCCGCATCCGGGAAGCGGAAAGGAAGAGTGGTTCCCCGTGAATCTCGCCCCGCGGGAGATGGACAAGCTCTACATCTACGTCGTGGCCGACCTGGCCCGGAAGCGCCGTGAGCGCGGCGTGAAACTGAACTACAGCGAGGCCTGCGCGCTGATCAGCGAGGCGATCATGGAGGGCGCCCGGGACGGCCGCACCGTCGCCGAGTGCATGGAGATCGGCAAGCAGGTCGTCGGCGGCGCGGACGTCATGCCCGGCGTCCGCGAGATGCTGCCGCTGCTCCAGGTGGAGGCGGCCTTCCTGGACGGCACGAAGCTGGTGTCCTGCCACGACCCGGTGGGTGCCTGAGCCATGACCCGACGCCACGCCGCGCCGGCCGCCACCGTGGTGCTGGCCGGCGGGCACGAGAGCGACGGCGGCCGGGACCTGGCCGCCCTGGTGGAGCGCGAGCCCACCGTGCACGCCGCGGCCGCCGTGGGCCGCCCGCTCGCCGAGGCCGTCCGCTCGGCGCTGGCCGCCGCCGACGGCCCGGTCTGCGTCGTCCCGATGACCCTCGGGCGTGACCCGGGGCTGGTCGCCGACGCCGCCCGGGCCCTGCGCTGGCTCGCCGACGGCGAGGTCCGGGGCCGGCTGGCCCTCACCGAACCGTTCGGCGGCCGGGACCACCTGGTCGGCTGGCTGCGGGCCGCGGCCGGTGCGCACGGCGCCGACGGACCGGGCCCCGGGGGCGCCCTGCTTGTCACCGCTCCGGCGGCCGGGCCGTTCGAGGACGCCGACCTGTTCCGGACCGCCCGGCTGGTCCGCCAGTACGGGCGCCACCGCTGGGTGGAGGTGGCCTTCGCGGGCGGCGACCCGGACCCGGCCGAGGGCGCGGAACGCTGCCGCCTGCTCGGCGCCCGCACCGTCACGGCCGTCCCGGCCTCCTTCGGGCCGGCCCTGCGCGCCGGACTGCCCGGGGTGCGGGACGGCGGGCCGCTGCTGGGGCCGGCCGCGATCGCGGGCGTGGTCGCGGCCCGCACGGCGGCGGCGCTGCACCTGCTGGGCCACGGCGAGGACGGCATCCTGGCCGGCCCCGACGCCGAGCACGGGCACGGCTACGCGCACAGCCACGGGCCGGGCGGCGCGCACACCCACGGTCACGGCCCCGGAGGGACCCACGGCCACACCCACACCCACGGCCACCGGCTCCAAGCACCCGTCCCCGTTCCCGCCGCCGTTCCCGTCCCCTCCGGCGGCCGCCTCCCGGCCCCACTCCCGCACGGGCACCGCCACGTCCACACCCAGCCCCCACAGCACTGAACCGACAGAGAGGAAGGGCCCGCCATGTCCGGTGGAGCCGCGTACCTGTACGGCGAGGACCCGGTGGAGATCAACGCCGGGCGCGCCAAGGTCACCATCACGGTCAGCAACACGGGCGACCGCGCGATCCAGGTCGGTTCGCACTACCACTTCTTCGAGGCCAACCGGGCCCTCGACTTCGACCGCAACGCCGCCTTCGGCAAGCACCTGGACATCCCGGCCGGCACCGCCGTGCGCTTCGAGCCCGGCGACAGCAAGGACGTCACGCTCGCCGAGTTCGGCGGCCACGGCCGGCTGGTCGGCTTCAGCAATCTCGTCAACGGCGGCATCACCTCCCCCGACACCCGCGCCCGGGCGATCGACCAGGCCCTGGCACGCGGCTTCAAGGGCACCAACCTCGACCTCAAGGAGACCAGCCGCTGATGGCCGTCCTGTCCCGCAAGCAGTACACCGACCTCTTCGGGCCGACCGTCGGCGACCGCTTCCACCTCGCCGACACCAACCTGGTCGTCGAGATCGAGAAGGACTTCAACGAGGGCCACTACGGCGACGAGGCCGTCTACGGCGGCGGCAAGGGCATCCGCGACGGCATGGCCCAGGACCCGGCCGCGACCTCCGTCCAGGGCGCCCTGGACCTGGTGATCACCAACGTCGTGGTGCTGGACGCGGTGCTCGGCGTCGTCAAGGGCGACATCGGCGTCAAGGACGGCTTCATCGCCGCCGTCGGCAAGGCCGGCAACCCGCACACCCAGAGCGGGGTGCACCCCAAACTGGTGATCGGCCCCGGCACCGAGGTGATCTCCGGCGAGCACCTGATCGCCACCGCCGGAGGCATCGACACCCACATCCACTTCATCGCCCCGCAGCAGGTGCAGGAGGCGCTGAGCAACGGCATCACCACGCTGATCGGCGGCGGCACCGGCCCGTCCGACGGCACCAACGGCACCACCTGCACGCCCGGCCCGTGGAACATCGGGCGGATGTACCAGGCGGTCGAGGACCTGCCGGTCAACGTGGGCCTGCTCGGCAAGGGCAACGGCTCGCTGCCGGGCGCGCTGCGCGAGCAGGTCGAGGCGGGCGTCTGCGGCCTCAAGGTGCACGAGGACTGGGGGAGCACCCCGGCCGCGATCGACAGCGCGCTCGGCGTCGCCGACGAGTACGACGTCCAGGTGGCGATCCACACCGACACCCTGAACGAGTCCGGCTTCTTCGAGGACACCCTCTCGGCGATCGACGGACGCACCATCCACACCTTCCACACCGAGGGCGCGGGCGGCGGCCACGCCCCCGACATCATGCGGATCGCCGGCGAGCCCAACGTCCTGCCGTCCTCCACCAACCCGACGCTCCCCTACACCGTCAACTCGGTGGACGAGCTGCTGGACATGGTGATGGTCTGCCACCACCTCAGCCACGACATCCCCGAGGACGTCTCCTTCGCCGACTCCCGGGTGCGCGCCGAGACGATCGCCGCCGAGACCGTCCTGCACGACGAGGGCGTCATCTCGATCTTCTCCTCCGACTCGCAGGCGATGGGCCGGATCGGGGAGTCCTTCACCCGGGCCTTCCAGACCGCCCACCACTGCAAGGACCAGCGCGGAAAGCTCGCCGGCGACACCGCGCGCAGCGACAACTTCCGGGTGCTGCGCTACCTCGCCAAGCTCACCATCAACCCGGCCGTCGCCTCCGGCACCGCCGACCACATCGGCTCGCTGGAGCCCGGCAAGCTCGCCGACATCGTGCTGTGGCCGATCAACTCCTTCGGCGCCAAGCCCAAGACGGTGATCAAGGGCGGCGTCATCAACTGGGCCCTGATGGGGGACCCGAACGCCTCGCTGCCCACCCCGCAGCCGGTCTACTACCGGCCGATGTACGGCGCGCTCGGCCGGGCGCGGCAGGCCACCCGGGTCTCCTTCATGTCCCAGGCGGCCGTCGACCTGGGCGTCCCGGACCGGCTCGGCCTGGAGAGCCGGGTCCTGCCGGTGCGGCGCTGCCGCTCGGTCGGCAAGCAGCACATGGTCCGCAACGACGCGCTGCCGAAGATCGCGGTCGACCCGGAGACCTACAAGGTCACCCTGGACGGCGAGCCCGCCACCATCGAGCCGGCCCGCGAACTCCCGCTCAACCACCTGTTCTACCTCACGTGAGCGGCGACCGGCCCCCGGCCGCCGGGGGCCTCGGGGCGCTGCTGGTCAGCCTCCAGCTGACCGACTCCGCCTTCCCCAGCGGCTTCTACACCCTCTCGCACGGCCTGGAGGGCTACGCCCAGGCCAGGGCCGTCACCCCGGACACCCTGCCCGAGCTGCTCGCCGACCTGCTGCGGCACGGCGTCGGCCCGTCCGACGCCACCGCGCTCGCCCTGGCGCACCGCGCGGCCCGGGCCGGGGACTGGGAGCACCTGGCCGAGGTGGACCAGCGGCTGCACGCCACCCGGCTCAACCGTGAGCTGCGGCTGGCCGCCACCCGGACGGGCCGCCAACTCCTCGACATCGCGCGGGAGTCGGTGGGCGGCGAGGCGCTGGAGCGGTACGCCGCGCTGGTCGCCGACAAGCGGGCCCCCGGCTCGCAGGCGGTGGCCGCCGGGGTCGTCTACGCGGCGGCCGACGTGCCGGTCGACCAGGCCGTCGCCAGTGACCTGTTCGCCTTCTGCGCCAGCTTCGTCGGCGCGGCCCTGCGGCTGCGGCTGACCGACCACCGCCGGGCGCAGGTGGTGCTGCGGGCGACGGCGCCGGTGATCGAGGAGACCGTCGCGGCCGCGCTCACCCGGGAACTCGCGGACCTCGGGGGGTGCGTGCCGGTCGCGGACGCGATGTCCGGCCGGCACGAACGGGCCGAGGCCAGGCTGTTCGCCAGCTAGGGCCCCACCCGGGCCCACCCGGGCCCGTCCGGGGCCGTCCGGGGGCCGCGGTGCGCGGCGCCGCGCCCCCGGACCGGTCCGACCACATGACCCTGCAGCAGAGGAGGAAGGCATGACCGACAACGTGCTCCGGGTGGGCGTCGGCGGGCCCGTCGGGTCCGGCAAGACGGCGCTGATCGAGGCGCTGGTGCCGGTGCTGATCGAGCGCGGCCACCGCCCGGCCGTCATCACCAACGACATCTACACCCAGGAGGACGCGGAGCACGTGCGCCGGACCCTGGCCGGCGTGCTCGACCCCGAGCGGGTCGTCGGCGTCGAGACCGGGGCCTGTCCGCACACCGCCGTGCGGGACGACCCGACGATGAACCTCGCGGCCGGCGCCGAGATCCTGGAGCGCTTCCCGGACGTCGACACCCTGCTGTACGAGTCCGGCGGCGACAACCTGACCCTGACCTTCAGTCCGGTCCTGGTCGACCTCTTCCTGTTCGTGCTGGACACCGCCGAGGGCGAGAAGATGCCCCGCAAGCGCGGCCCGGGCATCACCGAGTACGACCTGCTGGTCATCAACAAGATCGACATCGCCCGGTACGTCCGGGCGGACCTCGGCGTCATGGAGGCCGACGCCCACCGGGTCCGCGAGGGCGGACCGGTCGTGCTCACCAACTGCCTGACCGGGCACGGGCTGGAGGAGATCGCGACCTTCCTGGAGACCTTCCGCAAGGTCCCGGCATGACCGTGACCACCGGCGGGGGAGTCCCGGCCCCCGCCGGCGGCCGGTCCGCCCCGCCCGCGCCGCGGCCGCCGGCCCGCCCGGCGGGGCAGGAGCCGCCGGCCGGGCCGGAGCCGCCGGCCGGACGAGGCCGCCCGGTCCGCCCGGTCCGCCCGGCGCGGCGGGACCGGCTGGATCCCGCGCACTACGAGCCGGCCCGCGTCCCGGAGGCCGTCCGCCGGCACGCCGGCACCCCCGACACGCTGGCGGTCGGACGCCCCGGCAAGGTCGGCCTGCTGGAGCTGGCCTTCGAACGGATCGGCGCCCGCACCGAACTCACCGGCCACTACCAGAAGTCGCCGCTGCAGATCATGCGCCCGCTCTACTACGACCCGGCCCGCCCGGACCTCGCCATCACGCTCCTGATGTCCACCGGCGGCGGGATCCTCCAGGCCGACCGGCTCCGCACCGACCTGCGGTGCGGCGCCGACACCGCCACCCACCTCACCACCCAGGCGGCGACCAAGGTCTACCGGATGGAGTTCGACTACGCGACGCAGCTGGTGAACCTGGAGGCCGGCCCGCGCGCCTACGTCGAGTACCTGCCCGAGCCGGTCATCCCCTTCGTCGACTCCCGGCTCTACCAGCGGACCGTGCTCACCGTCGACCCGACCGCCACCGTGCTGGCCGGCGAGACCGTCCTCGCCGGGCGCCTGGCCCGGGGCGAGCGCAACGCCTACCGGGTGTTCGCCTCCGACCTCGAGGTGCGGCGCCCGGACGGCCGGCCGGTCGCCGTCGACACCGTCCGGCTGGAGCCCGCGGCGGCCGGGGTGACCGGCCCGGCGGTGCTGGGCGGGCACGACGTGATGTCGACGCTGTACGCGGTCAGCCCGCTCGCGCCGGCGGCGCTGGTCGCCGACACCCTGCACGGGGCGCTGGCGGACTGCGGTCTGCTGTACGGGGTGAGCGTGCTGCCGCACGACGCCGGGGCCTGGGTGCGCCTGCTCGGCTCGGACACCCGGGCGTGCGCGGCGGCGCTGCGCGCGGCCTGGGACGCCGTGCGGCGGCTGCTGATCGGGGCTCCGGCGCCGGCGCTGCGCAAGACCTGACCGGACGGGCCCGGGGGCCCGCCGCCGTCAGGCGGGCTCCAGGCCGTTCGCCAGCCGGGCGATCTGGCGGTGGCTGAGGTCCACGACGCGGCGCATGTGGTGCAGCAGGAAGGCCAGTTCGGCCTCGCTGTCGTCGGCGTAGACGGCCGCCCAGTCGGTGCCCAGGGTGCGCCACACCCGGCCGAAGTGCTCCAGGGCGTCGGGGAGGACGGCGACCAGGACGCGGCGGCGGTCGGCCTCGTCGCGGCGGCGGGCGACCAGGCCGGCCTTCTCCAGGCGGTCGACGAGCCGGGTGGCGGAGCCGCTGGTGAGGCCGGTGAGCTCGGCGATCCGGCCGGTGGTGACCGGGCCGTCCTCCAGGGTGAGCAGGCTGAGGCACTGGACGTCGGTCGGGTGCATGCCGAGGTGGTCGGCGACGGCCTGGTTGAACAGCACGTACGAGGCCAGGTAGCGGCGGGAGGCCGGCCAGAGCTCGGCCATCAGGTCGTCGCGGGTCGTCATGCGGCCAGGGTATCCGGCAGCGCCGAAATAAGTTGTGCGACGCAGAGACTTCCTTCTACATTGTCTGCATGACACAGGTAAACACTGCGCAGCCGCCCCGGCTCCCCGTCGCCGTCACCGGCGCCACCGGCGCCCAGGGCGGTGCCACCGCCCGGGCCCTCCTACGGGCCGGCCGGCCGGTCCGCGCCCTCACCCGCGACGTCACCTCGCCCGCCGCGCTCCGGCTCGCCGCCCTCGGGGCCGAACCCGTGCGAGCCGACTTCGACGACCCGGACTCGCTCGCCGCCGCCCTCGACGGCGCGGGGGCGCTGTTCGCGATGTCCACCCCCTTCGGCACCGACGTCGACACCGAGGTCCGCCAGGGCGTCGGCCTGCTCGACGCGGCCGCCGCCGCCGGCGTCCGGCACCTCGTCCTGACCTCGGCGAGCAACGCCGACCGCGCCACCGGCATCCCGCACTTCGAGAGCAAGCACCTGATCGAGCGCCACCTCGCCGGTCTCGGCCTGCCGTGGACCGTCCTCGGCCCGGCCGTGTTCCTGGACAACTACGCCAACGGCTGGACGCTCCCGTCCCTGCGCGACGGCTGGTTCCCGCTGCCCATGCCGCCCGGCGCCGCGCTCCCGGTGATCGCCTCCGACACCATCGGTGCCTTCGCCGCCCACGTCCTCGCCCACCCGGACGCGTACGCCGGCCGGCGGGTGGACATCGCCTCGCAGTGGTGCACCGGCGAGCGGATCGCCGCCGCGATCAGCGCGGCGAGCGGGCGGACGGTGCGGTACCGGGAGGTCCCGCTGTCCGTCGTCGAGGGCTACTCCGGCGACCTGGCGGCGATGTTCCGCTACTTCCGGGAGACCGGCCTCGACATCGACACCGAGGCGCTGCACCGCGAGCACCCCGGCATCCACTGGCAGGGCGTCGAGGAGTGGGCCGCCGCCCGCACCTGGGAGCCGTGAGCCGTCACCCGGTCCCCCGGGGGCCCTGGGGTGCACCCTGGCCCGGGAAGAGCAGCTCCGCCGCGCGGTCGAGGACCTCGGCCCGGGTGCGCCCCCCGTGGTCGGCGGCGAGGGAGTGCCGGGCGACGGCCACGCACATGGCGATCAGGCTGCGGGCCTCGACCTCGTCCGGGTCGGTGCAGAGGGAGCCGATCACCTCGCGCAGCAGGTCCATCCGCCGGTTGTCGACCCGGCGCAGGCGCTCGGCGACGGCCTCGTCCCGCCGGGCCCAGTCCCGGACGGCGAGGTCGAGCGGCAGCAGGCGCTCGCCGGAGAAGGTGAGCGCGCCGGCGGGCCGGGCCCTGGTCCGCGGGTCGCCGCCCTCGCGCTCGACCCGGTCGACGACCTCGTCGGTGCTCTCCCGCTCCCAGGTGTCCAGCATCTCGGCGAGCAGGGCCTCGCGGTCGGCGAAGTGCCCGTAGAACCCGCCCTTGGTGACGCCGAGCCGCTTGGCCAGGGGTTCGACCCGGACGGCGTCCGGGCCGCCCGCGGCGAGGGCCCGCAGCCCTTCCTCCACCCATGCCCCGCGCGGTGTGCGAGCAGTGCCCACGATGTGACCCGCCTCACTCGTCCGGTGAATATACGGCACCGTATATTCGGCCTAGCCTCGATGTGTACGCCAGCGTATACAAAGGGGGGCGAAGCCATGAGGCTTCCGACGACGGCACACACCGGACGGCCGTGGCGCATCCACGGCTTCGCGGCAGACTTCCGGGTCGAGGACGTCTGGTCCTACCGCACACCCGGCGCCGGGCCGGACGACTTCCCGGTCATGCTCGCCGCCCTGCGGGCCGGCACCGGCGGCCGCCGGCCGCTGCCCGTCCGGGCCCTCTTCGCGGCCCGCCGCGGCCTCGGTGCGCTGCTCGGCTGGGACCGGCCCGACGCCGGCCCCGGCCGAGCGCTCCCCACCCTGCGCGACCGGCTGCCGGACGGCCTGCGCGCCACCGCCGACCCCGCCCGCGACGACGGCCTGCCGCTCGCCCCGGTCTACGAACTCCCCGACGAGGCCGTCCGCGAGGTGGCCAACCGGACGGTCCACGCCCTCATGCACCTCGGCTGGGTGCCGACCGGCGACGGCGGCCACGAGCTGCGGATGGCCGTCCTGGTCAAGCCCCGCGGCCGCCTCGGCCGCCGCTACATGGCCCTCATCGCACCGTTCCGCCACCTCGTCGTCTACCCCGCCCTGACCCGCCAGTGGGAGCGCGCCTGGCGCGACCGCCCCCGGCCACCCGCCCGCGGCTGAGGCACGCCCGGGGCGTATCGTCGCCGGATGGCCCTCAGGACACCGCGCGCCCTCCACGTCGACGGCCGCGACTACCGCTGGGTGGTGCGGCACCTGGACGCCGACCACGTGGCCGTCCGGGTCTGGCCCGACGGGCCCGGGCGCGCGCCCCGCCCGCTCGAGGTCGTCCGCCGCTTCGACGACCCCTGGCTCAACTTCGGGGTGCTGCTCACCGCCCCCGCGGAGCGGATCGCCGAGGTCTTCCAGCTGGACCCGGTCACCCCCGCCCTCGCCGCCGACCTGGTCCGCGCGGCCCTGGCCGCCGGCTGGCGCCCCGAGGAGCCCGGCCCGGTGCTGCGCCTCGTCATGCACGGCGACCGGGCGGACTTCACGCTCACCCCTCCCGCGTGAGCAGGGCCGCCACCTGGAGCCCCGCCTCGGCGGCGCCCCGCACGTAGGGGCTGGGGTCCTCGCCCGCCGCCCGCCGCAGGGCCGCGACGGTCTCCCGGCGGCCCGGCCACTGCCAGGCGAGCATGGTCAGTGCCTGGCCGCGCACCTCGGGGCTCGGGTCCTCGGCGGCGCAGCCGCGGACCACCGCCTCGCCCTCCTCTCCGGCCAGCACCGCGAGACTGCTGAGCGCCTCGCAGCGGACCTCCTGGTCCGGGTCCGCGCGGGTGCGGGCGCGGAGGAAGGGGACCGCCTCCGGGCGCCGCCCGCCGAGTTCGGCCAGCAAGCCCAGGGCGGTGGTGCGCAGCCGGGTGGAGTACGGGTCCACCGCGGCCCGGTGGAGCAGGTCGACGGTCTCCGGCGCCCCGGGCCGTCGGGCGGCGAGCGCCTGCAGCGCGTGGCGCCGCGCGGCCTCCCCCGGATCGTGCTCCGCCCGGTCGATCAACACCTCCACCACGGACGGGTGTTCGGGCCACCCGGCGGCCAGTTCACGGATCGCGGTGGCGCGCACCGAGTCGTCCGGGTCGCCGGCGGCCCGCGCCAGCAGCAGCGCCGGGGCCTCGGCGCGCAGCGCCCGGGAGCGGGCCACGCCCTCGATCGCGCTGGAGCGCACGTTCGGGCTGGGGTCGTCGGTCATCCGCTCGCGCAGCACCCGCAGCACGTCCGGGTCCTCGCAGCCGTCCAGGGTCAGCTGGCGCAGGGCCAGTTGGCGGGGGTAGTCGGCCGGGTCGCGGGCGATCCGGTCGAGCAGCAGCGGGAGCACGCCCGGGTGGTGCAGCCAGCGGCCGGCCAGGTTGCGCAGTGCGGTGGCCCGGACCGAGGCCGGCGCGTGCACGGCCTGGTCGAGGGCCAGCGGCAGGACGTCGGGGTGCTCGGGCCGGTGCTGGACGAGCAGGTTCAGCGCGACCTCGCGCGGGAAGCGGTCCGGATCCCCGGCGGCCCGCTCGAACAGCAGCGGCAGCACGTCCGGGTGCTCGGGCCAGCGGCGGGCGAGTTCGGTGAGGGCGGCGGAGCGCACCGTCGACGAGGCGTCGAGGACGGCGGCCGACAGCAGCAGCGGCAGCACCTCCGGGTGCCCGGGCCAGTGCGTGGCCAGCCGGACCAGTGCGGCCTCCCGGGTGAGGCTGTCGCGGTCGCGGACGGCCCGCTCGCGCAGGACGGCGAGGACCTCGTCGCGGGTGTTCCAGTGCTGGGCCAGCGCGGTCAGGGCCACGGTGCGCAGGTAGCCGTCCGAGCTGGTCTCGGCGTGGCCGAGCAGCAGCGGCAGCACCGCCGGGTGCTCGGGCCAGCGCTTCGCCACCTCGTTGACCACGGTGTAGCGGTCCAGCGAGACGCCGTCGTCGACGAGCCGCAGCAACAGCGGCAGCACCTCGGGCCGTCCGTGCCAGCGCTGGGCCAGGGCGGACACCGCGGAGGCCCGGCTGCCGGACTTGAGCCCGTGGACGGCGAGCGCCAGCGCCGGCCGCACGTCGTCGTGCAGCGTGCAGGCGACGGTGGTGGCGTCCTCGGCCAGCGGCAGGAACTGGCCGCGCAGGCGGAACCAGCGCAGGTAGCGCTCCCGCCCGGACCACCCGGCGCCGAAGCCGGCCAGCGCCGTCAGCGCGGCGAGCAGCGGATTGCTCCCGGGGTGCCCGGCCGCGCCGGTCAGGGCGGCGGTCATGCCGTCGATCGCCCGGTCGCTCTGCGCGGTCAGCAGGCCGATCTTCCGGACCTCGGCCAGCGCACGGATCGCCAGGACCAGCGAGGCGGCGTCCCCCCGGTCGAGCAGGTGGTCGACCACCCGGCCGGCGTCCGCCTCGCTCAGCTCGTTGACGACCAGCAGCAGCACCTCGTGCCAGGTCGGGTCGTCGACCCGGCGGGCGAACACCTCCTCGATCAGCTCCTGCGGCGTCCACTCCCGGTCGACCGTGTAGCGGCGGACGACGTCGGCGGCCGCCAGGTACTCCAGGAACGCCCGGTGCACGAAGCCGTACACCTCGCCGCCGTACCGCGCCAGGATGAAGTTGCGCTCCCGCAGCTGGTCGCGCAGTGCCCGGGCGGCCGCCAGGCACTGGTGGGCGGGCAGGCCGAACTGGGCGAAGTAGTCGCGGAAGACCGTCTCCAGGTCGTCGGCGTGGATGTGGTTGCCCGCGATGCCGCCGATGCCCTCCTGCATCCGCCGGGCCAGCAGGCGCAGCAGTTCCAGGAGTTCGCGGTCGTCGAGCAGGTCGAGGGCCTCGGCGGCGGCGGGGGTCAGCGGGGCGCGCAGGTGCTTGGTGTCGCGGTCCAGGTGGGCGACGAGCACCCGGACGGCGTGCTCGTAGACGCCCCGGCGGTCCCGGGGCAGGGTCTGGCGCCGGCCGATGATCGCGAGGATGGTCAGCAGCAGCGGGTTGCCGGCGAGTTCGCGGATCGGCCGGGACGCCTCGACCGCGCCGCCGATCCGCTCGACCAGCCGGGCGGCGAGCTGCGGGTCGCTCGGGCAGGCGATGGCGTACCAGCGGCGGGCGAAGGCGGTGATCCGGACGGGGTCGAGGTCCTGCAGCATCAGGTGGGTGAAGCCGGCGCCGCCGAGGGTGGCGCGCTGGTAGCCGATGACCCGGGAGGTGACCACGACGCGGATCCGGTCGTAGCGGGCGGCGAAGGCGGCGATCCGCTCCGCGGTGGCGGCGCGCGTCCCCGGGTCGAACAGCTCGTCCAGGCCGTCGAAGACGACCACGGCCCGCCCCTCGGTGAGCAGCCGGCGCAGTTCGGGGCCGGGGACGGACATCCCGGTGGTGCGGTGGCGGTGGTCCAGGAAGTCCTCGAAGGTGCGCTCGCGCCACTGCTCCTCGGCGTACTGGCGCAGTTCGACCACCAGGGGCAGCCGGCCGGCGAGCCGGGCGAGCGGTCCGGAGTCGTCGCCCCGGGTGAGGGCGAGCGCGAGGTAGCGGGCCACCGTCGACTTGCCGGAGCCCGGGTCGCCGAGCAGCACGACCCGTTCGCCGCGCGGCCCGGCGAGGACGTCGAGCACGTCCTCGCTCGGGCGGCTCAGGTACCCGGTGCGCAGCCGTTCGACGGTGGACTGCCGCAGGCCCGGCGGGAGTTCGTCCTCCGCGGTGGTCTGCTCGCCGTTCGCGAGCAGGCGCTGCACCAGCTCGCGAGGGAGCTCGACCGGGGGCGGGTCCTCCCGCACCTGCGGGGTGACGAACACCTCGCGCAGCTCCACCACCGGGTGCTCGCCCTGCTCGGAGAGCGGGGTGAGCACCTCCAGGTCCAGTCGCCCGAACGTCTCCCGCACCCGGCGTGCGTACCCGGCGCAGGCGGCGGCCAACGACTCGGCGGTGACCGGGCGTTCGCCGGTGCCACCGCCCTGGTGGACCGTCCCGGCCTGGATGAGGTCGCCGTGCACGACCACGGCGTCCGCCCGGTTGTTCGTCGTCCGATCAGGTTCCCCGCCCATCCGGTCAGGGTAGCCGCCGGTGCCGGTCAGGGCAGGCGTCGCACGAACCGCCGCTGCCACGGGGTCTCCACGGCGTGGCGGTCGTAGTGGTCGCGCACGTACCGGACGGCCTCGGCGGGCGGCACGCCGTCGAGGACCGCGATGCGGGCCAGCGCGGTGCCGGTGCGGCCGCGGCCGCCGGCGCAGCCGACCTCGACGCGTTCGGTCGCCGACCGCTCCCAGGCCTCGCGGAACGCGGCCGCGGCGTCGGCGCGGTCGGCGGGCAGCCGGAAGTCGGGCCAGCGCACCCACCGGCTCTCCCAGGTGACGGGGCGCGGCGGGCGGCCCAGCAGGTGGAGGGCGAAGTAGGGGTGCGGGCCCGGCGGCAGCGGGCGGCTCAGGGCGCGGCCGCGCAGCAGCCGCCCGGAGGGCAGCCGCAGGACGCCGGGGGCGGTCGGGTCCCAGGTGGTCGGTCCGGTCACGGCGTTCCTCGGGGTCGGCGGCGGGGCGGCGGTCAGGGCCGGGGCGGGCGGGTGGTCAGGGCCGGGGCGGCGGTCAGGGCCTCGGCGGGCGGGTGGTCAGGAGGCCACGTGCAGGGCCGGGGAGCCCGGCATCCCCGCGCGGTGCGCCAGCGCCGCCGCCTCGCCGCGCGAGGAGACGCCCAGCTTGGCCAGGATGTTGGCGACGTGGAACTTCACCGTCGACTCGCTGATGTGCAGCGCCGCGGCGATGTCCCGGTTGCGGCGGCCGTGCGCCAGCTGGTCGAGCACCTCCAGCTCGCGCGGCTGGAGCCCGTCCAACGGGTCGCCCGCGACCGGCTGCCCGGGGAGGGCGAGCGGCAGGTCGACCGTCACCGTGGTGCCCCAGCCGGCGACCGCCTCGACGGCGCAGGTCCCGCCCAGTGCGGCGATCCGGTCGGCGGTGCGGTGGACGGCGAGCGCGTCGGCGGCGAGCAGCCCCGGGCCGTCGTCGCGCACCACCGCGCGCAGCGTGTCACCGCTGAACCGCCAGCTCACGTGCAGCCTGCTCAGCCCCTCCTGCTCCAGCATGACCAGCACCGCCGCCCGGACGGCCTCCCGGGCGGTGTGGGCGGTGTCCGCCGGCACGGACCGGTCCGCCTCCGCCGGCGGCGCCACCTCCAGCCGCACCCCGGTGTGCCGCAGCAGCGGCCGCAGCTCCCGGTCGAGCCGGGCGAACGCGGCGTCGGCGCTCTGCTCGCTCAGGGCGCGGTCCAGGTCCGCGCCGCGGCGCAGGTCCAGCAGGGCCGTCACCGCGAGTTCGGTGGCGCTGCGGCGCGCCGTGGCGTCGTCCAGCGCGGCCGAGCGCAGCGGCGCCAGGACGGCGGTGAGCGCCGCGTTGTGCATGCCGGTGAACTCGGCGATCGCCCGGGCCCGGGCCGCGGCCGAGGCGCGGGAGACCGCGGCGTGCTTGGGGGCGGCGTCGACGGCCCGGTGGTCGCCGTGGGTGACGACCAGCTCCCACAGCTGCTGGAGCAGGGCCAGCGCCCCCTCGGGGACCGGCTCGGCGCTCTCCCGGATCAGCACCAGCAGCGCGCTGCCGCCGCCCTCCGGGGCCGCCGCGGCGACCACCACCGGCCGCCGCCGGCCCGCCAGTTCGGCCTCGCCCTGCCAGGGGCGGCCGGTCGCGGTGGTCGCGGCGACCGCCCCGGCCAGCCGGTCCAGCTCCACGCTGCCGACGGCCCCGGCCAGCTCGGGCGGGCCGTGGGTGTACGCGGGGGAGACCGTGCAGACGCCGCTGAGCTGGGCGACCGCCACGTGCGGCACGAGCGTGGCGAGCACCTCGGAGAGGCGGTGCAGGAGCTCCGGCCTCGGGGTGCGCAGCACCTCGACGGCGCGCGCCAGGGCGTCCTCCGGGCGGCCCCAGTCCCGCTGCCGTCGTGCGTCCGCGTGCCGTCCGTCGGTTCCGTCCATGCCGTCGAGCCTACGGGCTGCCGGCCGGTCCGCGCCTGGCCGTTCGGCCGGGTGGAACCGGCCGAACGGCGGGCCGGGCCGCCGCCGTCCGCGCCGCAGGATGGAACGGTCGGAGCGACCGACCACACCGGACCACGAGGACCTTCCATGACCAAGGCGATCGCCTTCCCCGAGTACGGCGGCGCGGACGTGCTGCGCCCGATCGACGTCGAACTGCCCGCCCCGGGCCCCGGCCAGGTCCTGGTCGAGGTCCGCGCGGCGGGCTTCAACCCGCTCGACCACAAACTGCGCAGCGGCGCCGTCCGGGAGTTCTTCCCGGTCGCCCTCCCGGCCGTGCCCGGATTCGAGGTGGCGGGCGTGGTCGCGGCGGTCGGCGCGGACGTCACCGCCTGGGCGCCCGGCGACGAGGTGTTCGGCGCGCTGATGGGCGGCGGCCACGCCGAGCGGGCGCTCGTCGAGGCCGCGCTGCTGGCCCGCAAGCCCGCCTCGCTGGACTGGGCGCAGGCCGCGGCGATCCCGGTCGCCGCGGAGACCTCCGAGCGGGCGCTGGACGTGCTGGGCGTGCGCGCCGGGGAGACGCTGCTGGTGCACGGCGCGGCCGGCGGCGTCGGCACCCTGCTGCTGCAGTTCGCCCGGGCCCGCGGGATCGCCGTGATCGGCACCGCCGGCCCGGCCAACCACGCCTACCTGGCCGAACTCGGCGCCGTCCCGGTCGCCTACGGCGAGGGGCTGGCCGAGCGGGTGCGGGCGCTCGCCCCGGGCGGGGTGGACCGGGTGCTGGACCTGGCCGGACTGGGCGGGGTGCTGCCGCTCTCCGTCGAGCTGGCCGGCTCCGCCGAACGGGTGCTCACCATCGCGGACTTCGCCGGCGCGGCCGAGCACGGGGTCCGCATCACCACGGGGGACGAGGGCGTGCCCTACCACCAGCGCGCCTACGCCGCCGCGCTCGCGCTGCACGAGGCCGGCACGCTGCGGCTGCCGCTGCACCGGGTGCTCCCGCTGGCGGAGGCCGCCGAGGCCCACCGGATCAGCGAGCAGGGCCACCTGCGCGGCAAGATCGTGCTCACGGTCTGACGCATCGTCAACGCAGGAGCCGTCCCGGCTGGACTCCCCGGCGTGCCGCCCAACTGTGCGCCTTGCCAGGAAATCTGACGGACGATCGGTAGAGTCCGGCGTCATGGTGACTGTGAACGAGACCGGAGGCGCGGTGGGCCGGCTGGCCGGCCGGGTCTGCGTGGTGACCGGCGCGGCCAGCGGCATCGGCAGGGCCGTCGCCGAACGCTTCGCCCGCGAGGGCGCGTCGGTGGTCGCCACCGACGTCGACGCCGCCGGTCTGCGCCGGCTCGCGGACCGGCTGCCGCACGCCGTCAGCACCGTGGTCGGCGACGTCTCCCTCGACCAGGACGCCCGCCGGATGGTCGAGGCCGCCGTCGAACGGCACGGCCGCCTCGACGTCCTGGTGGCCAACGCCGGTGTCCTCCCGCTGATGGAGGTCACCGAGGCCACCGCCGAGGACTGGGACCGCGTGATGGCCGTCGACGGCCGCGGCATGTTCCTCACCTGCAAGTACGCGATCCAGACGATGGCCGCGCAGGAGCGGCCCGGTGGCGCGGTCGTCTGCGTCTCCTCCATCTCCGGCGAGGCCGGCCAGCGGGGCCAGGCCGTCTACGGCCCGGCCAAGTTCGTGGCCTCGGGCATCACCAAGCACCTCGCCGTCGAGTGGGCGGACCGCGGCATCCGGGTCAACGCCGTCGCGCCCGGCACCATCACCACCGAGCGCGTCGCCCGGCTCCGGGACGAACCGGGCGGCGCCGAGTACCTCGCCGGGATCGAGCGGCTGCATCCCATGGGGCGCCTCGGGACCCCGGCCGAGGTCGCGGCGGCCGTGCTCTTCCTCGCCTCCGACGACGCCTCCTTCGTCACCGGCGCCGTGCTGCCCGTCGACGGCGGGTACCTGGCGCAGTAGCGCGGTCACCGCGCGGCGGCGGGTCCTCGGTGAGCGGCGCGGCCGTCGGTGAGCGGCGCGGTCACCGCGCATCGGCGCCGTCACCGCGCGGTGGTCCAGGAACCCGCCAGCTCCGCGGGCTCGCCGGAGAACACCACCTCGCCCCGGTGCAGGACGTGCACCACCGACGCCGTGGCGAGGGTGCGCGGCAGCGCCCGCGCGGTCAGCACCACCGTCCGGCCGGCGGCCGTGCCCGCCAGCAGGTGGGCGTGCAGCCGGGCCGCCACGGCGGGCGCCAGCCCGCGCTCCGGCTCGTCGAGCAGCAGCAACGCCGGGTCGGCCGCCAACGCCCGCCCGATCGCGACCAGTTGCTGCTGGCCGCCGGAGAGGGTGCCCGCCCGCCGGTCCAGCAGCGCGGTCAGCTCCGGGAACAGCGCCGTCGCCCGCGACCGGGCGGGGCCGCCCAGACCCAGGTGCTCGGCCACCGTCAGCGACCCGAACACCCCCCGCTCCGCCGGCACCAGCGCCAGCCCCGCCCGCACCCGCCGGTGCACCGACCACCCCGTGACGTCCCGCCCCCGCCACAGCACCCGCCCGCCCGACAGAGGCACCAGCCCGGCCACCGCGTGCAGCACGCTCGTCCGCCCGGCCCCGTTGCGCCCGAGCAGCACCGTCACGCCGCCGCCCGGCACGGCGAGCCCGACGCCGTGCAGGGCCTCCAGCGGCCCGTACCGCACCCGGGCGCCCTGCAGGGCGAGCTCGACGCTCACCGGGCGCCGCCTGCCCGGGCGGCCCGGGGGCGTGCCGCGGACATCAGCCGGCCCCCCGCCAGGCGCGGGTGACCCGGGGGTCGGCCAGCACGGTGCGGGTGGGCCCGCCGGCGACGAGCCGGCCGTCCGCCAGGGCGTAGACGGAGTCGGCGAGTTCGGCGACCAGCTCGGCGTCGTGCTCGACCAGCAGCAGGGCCATGCCGCGGTCGGCGAGGCCGCGCAGGACGGTCACCAGACGGGCCGTCTGTGCGGTGTCCAGTCCGGCGGCCGGTTCGTCCAGGAGGAGCACCCTGGGTCCGCCGGCCAGGGCCCGGGCCAGCTCCACCAGCCGGAGCACGCCGGTCGGCTGCTCCGCGGCCGGCTCGGCGGCGACGTCCTGCAGCCCGAACAGTCCGAGCGCCCGGGCCGTGCGCTCCGCGGCTGCCCGGGGGTCGGGCCGGCCGCGGTGCTGCTCGGCGCCGACCCGGACGTTGTCGGCGACGGAGAGCGTGGGGAAGACGGCGATCTGCTGGAAGGTCCGGGCCAGCCCGAGCCGCACCCGCCGGTGGGCGGCGAGCCGGGTGACGTCCCGCCCGCCCAGCAGCACCCGGCCCGCGTCGGGGCGGACGGTGCCGGCGAGGCAGTCGAAGAGGGTGCTCTTGCCGGCGCCGTTGGGGCCGATCAGTGCGGTGATCCGGCCCGGCGGCGCCAGCAGGTCCACCCCGGCGACGGCCTCGATCCCGCCGTAGCGGTACACGATGCCGCGCGCGGTGAGACGGGCGGTGGCCGTGGTGGCGGCGGTGGTCACGGCGGACCTCCGTCCGCCCGGGAGGGCCGGTGCCGCCGCTCGTCGGCCGGCCGAGCGGCGACCAGGGCCCGGACGCGCCGGCCGGCCGGGCTGAGGCGGGACGCGGGCAACGGGGGCGCCGTGGCCCGCGGCCGGCGGGCGGGAAGGGCGGCGAGGCCGCCGGGCAGACGGCCGATCGCGACGGCGAGGGCGCCGACGGCGACGGCGGAGACGCCCGCGGTGGTGCCGGCGTCGAGGCCGGTGAGCAGGGCGGCGACGAGGACGGCGCCGAGCGCGCTGTCGGCGCCGGCGACGACGACGGCGGCGAACCAGAGCAGACCGCGGACGGGGTCGAAGGCGGCGGGGTCGAAGGCCCGGCCGGCGAGGCCCATCAGGCCGCCGCCGAGCGCGGCGAGCGCGGCGCCGGCGACGAAGGCGAGCAGCTTGAGGCCGGGGACGTCCACCCCGGCCGCGGTGGCGCCCGCCTCGTGGTCGCGCACGGCGGTGAGGGCGCGGCCGGTGCGGCCCCGGTGCAGGGCGCGGACGGTGAGCAGGCCGAGGCCGAGCAGGAGGAGTTCGGCGAGGTAGAAGGCCCGGTCGCCGCTGAGCAGGGCGGGGCGGTCCAGGGTGAGCCCGGTGGTGGCGTAGGGCTGCTGGAAGACGAAGCGGCTCATCGCGGTGCCGACGGCGAAGGTGACGAGGGCGAGGGCCAGGCCGCGGCGCCGGATCGCGGGCCAGCCGGTGAGCAGGCCGAGCGGCGCGGTGGCCAGGACGGCGAGCAGCAGCGCGGGCAGGGCGGGCAGCGGTGGGACGCCGGGGATCCGGCCGGACATCAGCAGCCCGGTACCGAGCGCGCCCAGGCCCGCGTACCCGGCCTGGCCGAGCGAGATCTGCCCGCCGTAGCCGGTCACGACGACGACGGAGAGCAGGACGAGGGCGAGCGCGGGCACCAGCAGGGCGCTGCGCAGGTCGTTGCCGCGGAAGCCCAGCGGCAGCAGGAGCAGGACCAGGCAGACCGCCCCGGCGACCCGGCCGCCGCGCCCGCCGCCACCGGGCCCGCCCCCACCGGGCCCGCCCCCACCCGGCCGGGCCCGGCGGGCGGCCAGCGGCGCGAGGTCGTGGCTGCCGCCGGTGATGTGCGGGCCGGCCAGCAGGGCGGTGACGAGCAGCGCGATGACGAACAGGTTGGACTGCACGGCCTGGACCAGCGGCAGCAGTTGGCCGGACGGCCGGAGCCGGGTGAGTTCCGCCTGGGCGACGCCGAGGCCGAGCCCGGTCGCGACGGCCACCGGGATGCTGCGCAGCCGGGCGGCGACGGCCACCGCCATGGTCTCCATCACCAGCAGCGGCAGCCCGTACGGGTCGAGCAGCAGGTAGGGGGCGAGGGCGACGCCGACCAGCCCGGCGGTGAAGGTGCCGAAGGCCCATCCGGCGGCGGAGAGCCGGTCGGCGTCGACCCCGGCGAGGGCGGCGAGGCGGCGGTCGTCCACGACGGCCCGCAGCCGCAGGCCGAAGCCGGTCCAGCGGGTGACGGCGGTGACGCCGAGACCGAGGACGAGGATGGCGGCCAACTGGGCGACGGTGTCCGGCCGCAGGGTGTGCCCGCCGGGCAGCCGGATCGGGGTGCCGCCGAGCGGGGAGGGGGCACCGGCCAGCGGGGCCGGGCCCCAGAGCAGCACGACCAGGCCGATGAGCAGCACGAAGACGCCCAGCCCGGCGACCATGGTCTCGGCCGGTCCGGCGCCGCGCCGCTGCAGGGGGCGGTGGACGAGGACGTCGAGCAGGACGCCGAGCGCCGGGGCGACCAGCAGCAGGCAGCAGGCGACGGCGGGCCACACCGGCCAGTGCCGGACCACGACGAGGTCCCGCAGCAGGTAGGCGACGGCCATCGCCTGGGCGCCCTGGGCGATGTTGAGCACGCCGGTGGCGCGGTGGCAGACGACCAGGCCGATGCCGCTGAGCGCGGCGGCGCAGCCCACGGTGAGCCCGGCGAGGGCGAGGTCGACGGTGAGCCCGAGCGAGTCGGCGGGCGCGGCGAGCAGGACGTCCACCGGTTCACCCGCCGGGCGGGGCGGATTCGCCCGGACGGGTGGCGGGCCCGTCCGGGTCGCCGTCCGGCTCGCAGACCGGGCAGGGCGTCAGCGAGCGGTCCCGCACGGCCGCCGCGTCCACCGCCCCGGCCCGCTCCTTGCCGGAGACCAGCGGGCAGTCCGGCCGGTGGTAGTGGGTGCCCCCGGGGAGGGCGCACCGCCCGGTGGCGGCCCCGCCGCCGCCCTGCGGCTCGTCCGGTTCGACCAGCAGCTCGTACAGCCGGGCCACCCGTCGGCCGGTGACGTCCCCGGGCCCGTCCGGCGGCGGCGGGCGCACGGCCACGATCACCGCGCCGGAGACGATGAGGGCCGCGCCGGGAACGGTCGAGGAGGCCAGGTAGGGGATCTGCTGTTCGGCGAAGCGCTCGCCGGAGACCCCGTACCAGCCGAGCACGCACAGCACCGCCCCGACCGCCAGGAGGATCCAGCCGGCCCACTCCCGCCCGCCCCGGACGGCCCGCAGCCGGCGGGCACCGCGCCGGACGGGGGAAGCCCCCGCCGCGGGGCGGGTGGTCCCTCCGCCGGATTGCGATTCGTCCATGGATCCGCCTTGATGGTGTCACTTGCGACGTTTCCAGGATCGGCCTGGAACAGCATCCGGGACACCGCGAGCGGGACCGGGCGGCGCAGTCGAGAGGGAACACCATGCGCGTGACGCGAAGCGGCACCCCCACGGGCGGCGGCCCGGCCCGGCGGACGGCGGGCGCGCTGCTCGCCCTGCTGCTGGTGGCCACGGCGGCCGCGTGCAGCAGCAGCACGTCCGGGTCCTCGGCGACCACCTCGGCCGCCGCGAGCCCGAGCGCCTCCGCGAGCGCCACCTCCGGCGGTTCGCCGACCGCGTCCGGCGGCACGGCGCCCGCCGATCCGGCTGCCGCGAAGACGGAGGTCACCGCCAACTGGGAGAAGTTCTTCGACCCCGCCACCCCGATCCCGGACAAGGCCAAACTGCTCCAGGGCGGTGACGCGCTGCTCCCGGCGCTGCAGGGCTTCGCACAGGACCCGCGGGTCGGCCAGGTGCAGGCGAAGGTCACCGACGTCGCGTTCACCGACGCGAACGACGCCACCGTCACCTACTCGCTCTCCCTGCAGGGCACCGTCGTCGAGCCCGCCGCGACCGGCCAGGCCGTCCTGGAGAACGGCACCTGGAAGGTGTCCCGCTCGACCCTGTGCGGCCTGATCACCCAGGCCGGCGGCGCCAGCGGCACCCCGATCCCCGGATGCAGATGACGGCCCCGACGCTCCGCCGGGCCGTCGACGCGACGCCGCGCCGGCGGCCCGGCGGCGCCCCGGGGGTGCCGGGGCTCGCGGCCGTCCTGACGGTCCTGGCGCTGCTGCTGCCGCTCGCGGGCTGCGGGACCCGGCTGCCGGCCGACGCCTTCTCCGCCCGGTCGACCCCGGCCGGCGGCACCGGCAGCCCCGGCAGCACCGGCGGGAACCCGGCCTCGGACACCGGCGTCAGCGCCACCGAGATCCGGGTCGGCATCGTCACCTCGACGACCAGCCCCGTCGGCGGCGACGTGTTCAGCGGACCGCGCTACGGAGCCCAGGCCTTCTTCCAGGCCCTCGACGACCGCGGCGGCCTGCACGGACGCACCGTCCGGATCCTCACCTGCGACGACGGCGGCAGCGGCATCGGCAACCAGGACTGCGTGCACCGGCTGATCGACCGGGAGCACGTCTTCGCCTTCGTCAGCGGCAGCGTCCTGGACTACGCGGGCGCCCCCTACGTGAGCGCCCAGGCGGTGCCGGACGTCGGCGGCCAGCCGATCGGCACCGCCTACGACCGCTGGCCTCACCTGTACGGGATCTACGGCAGCAGCGCCCCGCGCGACGGACGGGCCGTCGGCTGGAACGGCACGCTCTACCAGAGCACCGAGGTGTTCCGGTTCTTCCGGGAGCGGCTGGGCGCGGGCACCGCCGCCGTGGTCGCCTACAACCAGGCCGACTCGGCCCGCTACGCCGGTCAGCTGAAGGCCGGGCTGGAGGCCGAGGGCTACCGGGTGCTGCTCCAGACGGTGGACTTCGCGCTGCCGAACTTCCAGGCGGTCGCCGCGGCCGTGCGGGCGGACGGCTCACAGCTGCTGTTCGACGCCATGGACACCCGGGGCAACGTGGCGCTGTGCCGGGCCCTGGACGACGCCGGGGTCGGGCTGACGGCCAAGGTCACCAACGTGCAGAACTGGTCGGAGTCGGTGCGCACCGACTACCAGGCCGTGCCGAACTGCCGCGACGTCCTCTGGGCGACCTCCTCCAGCCTCAACTACGCGGACGAGCAGTACCCGGCGGTGCACGAGTTCCGCACCGCGATGGCCCGGTACTACCCGGACCGCGGGTCGCAGCTGTCCGCCTGGGAACTGGAGGGCTGGGCGGGCGCGCAGTGGCTCGCCGACGCGATGGCGTCCTGCGGGGCCGCGCTGACCCGCTCCTGCACGGAGGCCTTCATGAACCGCGTCGAGCCCTACGACGCGCACGGCCTGATCCTGCCCGCCTCCTTCGTCCCGCAGCCGCCGCCCAGCGGGCCGACCAGGGCCTGTCTGAACGCCGCCCGCTGGCAGGACGCGGCGCAGTCGGGCCGGGGCGGCTGGGTCACCCAGGTGCCGTCGATGACGACCACCTGCTTCGAGGTCCCGCAGCTGCCGTACCGGCCGTGACCGGGGTGGTGCAGGGGCGGATCCGGGGCGGCGTCGGGGGCGGTTCAGGGGCCACGGGGGCCGTACCGGGGCCCGGGCCGCGGGGCTCCGGGGCCGATCAGGGCAGCCGCTCGACCACGACCATCGCCGCGTCGTCGCCCAGCCGGCCGCCCGCGTGGGCGAGCAGGTCCCGGTGCAGGTGGTTCAGCAGCACGGCCGGGCTCTCGCCCTGCCGGGCCGCGAGGCGTTCGGCGAGCGGGTAGAAGTGCCCGTGCGCGTCCCTGGCCTCGATCACGCCGTCGGTGTAGATCAACAGCCGGTCGCCAGGGTGGAAGGGGAAGGTCTCCGTCTCGTACCGGACCGGGGCGAGGTCGCCCAGGCCGAGCGGCGGCGCCGGGTGGCGGGCCGCCAGCGTGGTGATGCCGTCGGGGCGCAGCAGCAGCGGCGGCGGGTGGCCGCAGTCGATCAGGCGGACGGCCGAGCCGTCGTCGGGGATGTCGAGCAGCACGGCGGTGATGAAGGACTCCCCGCCCTCCTCCGCCGCCGCGTCCGCCTCCTCGCCCGGCGCCCGCTGCGGGCGGGACTGCTCGGCCGGCTGGGCGAGGCCCCAGCAGACGGTGCCGTCCAGGTAGGCGGCGAGGCCGGGCAGATCGGGGTACAGGTGGGCGGCGGCGCGGAAGGCGCCGAGCAGCAGGGCCGCGTCGCCCAGCGAGGGCAGGCCCTTGCCGCGGACGTCGCCGACCAGCAGCCGGGTGCCGGTGGTCGTGCGGGCGGCCGCGTAGAGGTCGCCGCCGACCTGCGCCTCGGCCTCGGCGGCCAGGTAGACGGAGGCCAGGTGCAGCGGGCCGATCCGCTCCGGCAGCGGGCGCAGCAGCACCCGCTGGGCGGCCTCGGACACCGAGCGGACCTGGGCCAGCTCGCGCTCGTGCCGGGCGCGCAGCACCCGCAGGCCGACGATCAGCACGGAGACGGCCAGCTGGGCACCCAGCTGGGTCTCGTGGTTGGCGGTGGTCACGCCGTCCCGGGCGAGGCCGATCACGGTGAGCCCGGCCAGGGCCAGCAGGGCGACGGCGGCGGTGGCCCGGGGCCCGGCGACGGAGGCGGTGAGCGCGGGGGCGACGATCAGCAGCGGGCCGAGGTGGATGTCCGGCGGGGAGACGATGTCGACGACGGTGATCACGACGATCAGCGCGAGAGACAGGGCCGTCATCACCCGGCTGTCGGGCCGCCAGGAACGGCGGCGGTCGCGGGGGCGGTCGCGCGGGCGCGGGTCACGGGGACGCTGCCGGAGTGGCACCCCTCCTCTGTACACCGTGCGGGCGGTGCGGCGCACCCGGAGCCGGCGGGCGGGCCCGGACGGCGCCGCCCCGCCGTCAGCCCTCTTCGCCGTAGCGGGCCAGGTAGTCGGCGAAACGGGCGACGTCCGCGTCGGACCAGTCGGTGAAGCGGGCCGTGAAGGCCAGCCGGCGCTGCTCGTTGGCGTCCCGCAGCAGGGTCAGTCCGGCCTCGGTGGCCCGCAGGATCTGGCCGCGCTGGTCGTCCGGGTCGGCCTCGCGGCGCAGCAGGCCGAGCTTCTCCAGGGCGGTGACCTGGCGGCTGACGGTGGACTTGTCGAGCATGAAGTGGGCGGCCACGTCGGCGGCCCGGCAGCCGCCGCGCTCGGTGATCAGGTCGAGGATGCTGTAGGTGACCAGGGAGAGGTCGGGGTGCAGCTGGGAGGCCTTGTGCCGGGCACGGCGGGCGAAGGCGGTCAGCTCGCGCTGGATGGTGTCGATGGACGACTGGCGGCCGGGCACGGGGTTCCTACCTCCTCGAGATTTGTTGCACTATACAACGGAATCACTCGGGCCCGTGCGCCGCACCCCCGACGGCCGACCGGCCCGGGCCGCTTCCCAGGCGCGGGCTGCGGCGATCCGGCGGGTCGTACTCGGGTGAGTGGCGAACAGTAGCTCAAGCACCCTCGGCGGGTCGACATCGGAGACGTTCGCCAGAGCCAGTCTGCGCTGCATCGCGACGAACTGCTCGGGGTCCGCCGTCAGTTCGAGCGCGTGCCGGTCCGCCCTGGCCTCGATCCGGCGGCTCACCGCACACTGCGCCGGGCCCGACAGCGCGCCCAGCAGCGCCGCGCACGCCGCCAGCAGCGGCAGCGCCCGCGGATCCGCGGCGTCCGTCGCCCCGGCCGCCGACAGCAGCGGCGCCCAGCCGCTCAGCACGCCCAGCACCGCCACCGCCACCGCGGCGCCCAACGCGCCCAGCACGGTGCCCGTCAGCACGTCCCGGTGCTTCACGTGGCCCAGCTCGTGCGCCACCACCAGCTCCACCTCGCGGGGCTGCGCGGTCGACACCAGGGTGTCGTAGGCGACGATCCGCCGGGTCGCGCCCAGCCCCGAGACGTAGGCGTTGAGCGCGGTGGTCCGCCGCGAGGCGTCCGCCACCAGCACGTCCCGCACCCGCACGCCGTCCCGCTCCGCCAGCGCCAGCAGGGCGGTGCGCAGCCCGCCCGGCGCCATCGGGGCGAAGCGGTTGAAGACCGGCTCGATCAGCAGCGGGTGGAGGAAGGAGAGCGCCACGGTGAGCCCGGCCGCGGCCGCGGCCCCCGGCACCCACCAGTACCGCGGCGACCACGCGGTCAGCGCGAACAGCCCGAGCGCGAGCGGCAGCACCAGCGCGAGGCCCAGCGCCAGACCGCGCAGCGCGTCCAACAGCCACCCGGCCCAGCCCTGCGTCACCAGCCCGTACCGGGCCCGGACCACCCGGACCCGGGCGCCGAACGGCAGCTGCAGTGCCTGGCCCAGCACCAGCAGCGCCGCCGCGCCCGCCAGCACCTGGGCCGTCCGGGAGCCGCCGAACCAGCCCCCGACGGCGACGACCAGGCCGGCCCCGGCCGGGGTGAGACCGAGCAGCAGGGTCAGCGCCAGCCCGGCGAGCCGCCCGCCCAGCGCCCACGGCAGCTGGGCGCGGCGCAGCGCGCGGCCGCGGGCGAGCTCGGCGGGGGTGAAGTCGCCGGGGCCGGCGTCGGCTCCGGCTCCGGGATCGGGGTCGGGATCGGCCGGCGGGGTGGTCACGGTCTCGTCCATGGGCGGCTCGCGGCTCCGGGTTCGGGCGGACGGGGTGGTCGGGGTGGTCGGGGCTCCAGGATCCCGCACCACGGGCGGTCGGCGCCCGGCCCCCGGTCTCGGGGGCGGCCGGTGCGGTGCTCCGCGGGCCACATCCGGCGCTCCCCGGCCGGGCCTCCCTCAGTCCTCGGCCGGGCCGGTGGCGCCGTGGACGCCGGCCCGCAGCAGCTGGTGGCCGAGGTCGACCAGGGCGCGGCCGGCCGCGAACTCGTCCCCGACGGCGGGCGCCGGGGCGTCGAACGGGCCGCGGCGGGCGAGGGCGTCGCTGTGCAGCACGGTGCCGTCGGCGTCCAGCACGGCGTGCACCCGGGTGGTGCCGCCGTCCTCGACCACGTGCAGGCTGAGCTGCCAGTCCTTGGTGCGGACGGGATCGGGGCCCGGTCCGCCGGGCTCCTCGCCGACCGTCGACCGCGCCGCGACGGGCGCCTCCGGCCGGACCGCCGCCCCTGCCGCCTCCGCCGCCTCCGCCGGGACGCGCGGTGCGGCCGAGGCCGTCCCGTCGGCGCGCACGATCACCACCGGGCAGGTCCCGTGCACGGCGCAGCGGACGCTGACCGACCCGAGCAGCGTCCGGGCGAAGGTGCCGCGCCCCCGGCTGCCCAGCACCAGCAGGTCCGCCTCCTCGGCCGCCTCCAGCAGCACCTCGGCGGCGTGCCCGGGCAGCAGGCTCTCCCGGACCTCCACCGGGCGGTCGCGCCCCAGCACCTCGTCCACCTCGGTGGTCAGGGTGCGCCGGGCCGTCTGCTCGAAGCCGTCGTCCACCACCGGCATGTACCAGCCGTACAGCGACGGGTACTCCCAGGCCGCGACGGCGTCCACCACCGCCCCGGTCAGCGCGGCCTGGTCGACCGCCCAGCGCAGTGCGGCCCTCGACGGCGCCGAACCGTCGATGCCGACCACGATCCGGCGCGAGCGGCCGGCGACGGCCTCGATGCTGCCCATGACGAACCACCTCCGGAACGGGCCCGCCGCCCGTGTCGGGCGGCCCCCTCCTCCACGCTGCCCGCCCGGGCGGGCGGAGCGCCAGGGACGGGACGGCCCGGTCCGCGTGCCGGTCGGGACGGACGGGCCCACTGGGGCCGGAGCGGGTCGCCGTGTCGGCCTGTGTCCGAAATGTTGCGGATCCGGGGCGGAGGGGTGGCGGAGCCGTGGCGTAGGCTGACCGCGCTCGGATCGACCTCGGGGGGAACCACTCATGCGCCGTGCCGCGGCCGCCGTCGCGCTGCTCGTCGGGCTGACCGCCGTCACCGCCTGCGGCCCGGACGACCCCGACCCGGCACCCGCCGCCGCGAGCCCCGCCGCCTCCGCCGCGGCGAGCAGCCCGGCCGCCACCCCCGGCGCCGCCCCCACCGGGAGCACCGGCGGGAAGGACACCACCACGCCCCGGCCCGACGGCAGCATCACCGTCGCCTTCGCCGGGGACGTCCACTTCGAGGGCCGCACCGAGGCCAGGCTCGCCGTCCAGCCGCCCGAGCCGGCCCTCGGCCCGCTCTCCCGGACGCTCGCCGACGCCGACCTCTCCGTGCTCAACCTGGAGACCGCGATCACCGATCGCGGCGCCCCCGAGCCGAAGACCTACACCTTCCGCACCTCGCCCAAGGCGCTCTCGGCGCTCAAGGACTCCGGCGTCGACGTCGTCTCGATGGCCAACAACCACGCCGTCGACTTCGGCGCCGACGGCCTCGCCGACACCCTCGCCGCCAAGGACTCCTCGCCGATCCCGGTCGTCGGCGTCGGCCACGACGCCAAGGAGGCGTACGCCCCCTACGTCACCACCGTGCGCGGCGTGAAGGTCGCGGTGGTCGCCGCCAGCCAGGTGGAGGACCTCACCAACCAGAAGTGGCGGGCCGGCGCCAACAAGCCGGGCATCGCCTCGGCCCTGGACGTCCCCGCCGTGGTCAAGGCGGTCGAGGCGGCGAAGCGGCAGGCGCCCGTCGTCCTCGTCTACCTGCACTGGGGGGACGAGGGCAAGGCCTGCCCGACCGGCCCGCAGACCACCATCGCCAAGAAGCTCGCCGCCGCCGGCGCCACCGCGGTGGTCGGCACCCACGCCCACACCATGGTCGGCTCCGGCATGCTGGGCAGCACCTACGTCGGCTACGGCTTCGGCAACTTCCTCTGGTACGGCACCTCCAACTACGCCTTCTCCAACGAGACCGGCGTCACCACCCTCACCATCGGCAAGGACGGCAAGGTGGACGGGGAGGCCTTCGCCCCGGCGACCATCGACGACAAGGGCGTTCCGCAGCCCGTCACGGGTGCCGCCGCCGAGGCCGCCCTCAAGCGCCGGGACTCCCTGCGCGGCTGCGCCGGCCTCGCCCCGGCCCCGGCGGCACCCGGGGCCGGCGCGGCGTCCGGGGCCGGCGCGGCGCCGACCGGGTCGGGTCCGGCGACGCCCCGCCCGACGGGGGCGGGCCGGGCGACCGGGGCTCCCGCGGCCGGGGCGCCGGCGACACCGGCGCGCTGACCGCGGCCGAGGGCGCGCGTTCTCCGCCCGCGCCGGTCCTGCGGCGGCCCGTCGCCGCCGGACCGGGAGCGCCGCAGGCGGGACCCGGCCCCGGACAGCGGTGTCAGAGCGGGCGGCCGTGCCGCCAGTAGCCCTTGGCGTGGAGCAGCTCGCGGGGGACGGCCCGCCCGGCGAGCAGGTGGCGACGGACGTCGTCGACGGCCGAGGCCTCGCCGGCGACCCAGGCCGCGGAGCCGGGCGGCGGCTCGGCGGCGGTGGCGGAGCGGGCGAACAGACGGCCCTTGTCGCCGGGAACGCCGTGGCCGCCGCCCGCGTCGCGCGGCAGCCAGCGCACCGTCAGATCGGCACGGGTGGCGAGGGGGAGGGCGTCCGCGGCGGTGGCGATCTCGAAGTGGGCGGACACCCGGGTGCCCGCCGGGAGCTGTTCGAGCAGGCTGAGCGCCGCGGGCAGGGCGCTCTCGTCGGCTGCCAGCAGCAGGTGCGCCGCGCCGTCGAGCGCGGGGCGTCCACCGCGCGGCCCGACCAGCCGGGCGCGTGCGCCGGGCCTGGCGACGGAGGCCCACCGGGAGAGCGGCCCGCCGCCGTGCAGCACGACGTCCAGGTCGACCTCCTGCTGCGCGGGGCGGTGGTGGCGGATGGTGTAGGCCCGGGACTGGCCGTCGGGGATCGCCAACTTCACCCACTGGGTGGGGAACTCGACGCCGAGGGCGGCCAGGGTGGGCCCGGCGAAGGTGAGCCGGGTGAGGGTGGGGGTGAGCGGGGTGACGGCGGTCAGCACCACGTCGTGCGTGGGGCGCAGGCGTCGGAACACGGCGACTCCTGGATCGGCCCGGGGCGGTCGCGCGCCGGGCTGGAGGAAGGTGGGGTCAGCGCGGGAGGTGGCGGTCGACGAGCGCGGACACGAAGGCGGTGTCCAGCGGGCGGCGCAGCACCAGGGCGCGGTGGTAGAGCGGGGCCAGCAGCGCGTCGAGCAGCGCGGCGGCGTCGTCCTCGGTCAGGCCGAGCTGCTCGCGGACCAGGGAGACGTCCCGGGCGCGCAGCCCGTCGAGGAATCCGGTGTGCAGCAACTCGGCCGTTCGGGCGTCGAGTTGGGCGTGCCCGAGGAGGGCGAGCAGGACCTTGCCGGCCGGTTCCTCGGCGAGGAAGCGGGCGTGCAGGTGGACGTAGCCGCGCAGGTCGGCGGGCTCGGGCCAGGCGAGGGCGCCTTCGGCGTCCAGCACCAGGTTGTCGAAGAGGATGTCGACCTTCGACTTCCACCAGCGGTAGATGGTCTGCTTGGCGACCCCCGCGGCCGCCGCGATGCCCTCGATGGTGAGCGCCTCGAAGCCGTGCTCGACCAGGAGGTCGTCGGCGGCGTTCAGGACGGCCAGGCGCGCGGCCTCGCTGCGGCGGCCGCTGGTGGCGCGGGTGCCGGCGGTGGCGGGGCTGGGCTGGCTGGCGATGGTGCTGGGGTCCTCACGCGGGCGGGGGTACGGCTCGGCCGGGGTCATCCTCTCACGCGTCCCTGCGGTGCCCGGGCCGCGTCCTCCCGGTGCCCGGGTGCAGCGGTGCCACCGCTGCGGAGCAGCCCGGCGGCGACCGCGAGCGCCAGGAGGGCGACGACGGCGCTGAAGACGACCCCGGCCGTGCGCAGGTCGGTGGCCCGGATCAGCAGGCCGACGCCGACCACCGGCACCGACAGCATGGTGTAGAGCACCGCGAAGAACGCGGAGACCGCCTCGCCGCGCCGCTCCGGCGGGACCCCGCCGTTGACGGTGCCGAGTCCGGTCGCCACGGCCGTCCCGGTGGCCAGGCCGTTCACCCCCGCACCGAGCAGCAGCGGCGTGAGCGAGGAGGTGAGCAGGGCCGTCGCGACGAGCGCGGCGGCCAGCACCAGTCCGGCGCAGGCGGCGGGCAGGGCGCGGGCCTTCGGCAGGCTCCGGGCGAGCAGTTGCCCGACGGCCGTGGCGGCGAAGGCGAGGCAGACCACCAGCCCGGCCAGCGCGTGGTCGTGCAGTCCGAGGACGGTCGCCAGGAAGAGCCCGCTGACCGCGGTCAGCACGCCGAGCACGGCGAAGCCGGAGCCGCCGGCGACCGCCGCGCGCCGGAACGCCGGGCGGACGGCGGCGGGCACGCGCAGCGGCTGGAGCCGCGGCCGGAAGCCGACCGGCGCGGTGACGGTCTCCGGCACCGCGAGCAGGCCCACCAGGGCCACGCCCGTGAGGACCAGCATCACCGTCCACGGCAGCCGCAGCGGGGAGCCGGCCCACTCGGCGAGCAGTCCGGCCAGCAGGGTGCCGCCGGCCAGGCCGCCCATGTTCGCCGCGAGGGCGACGGTCTGGGCGCGCAGCCGACGCTCCGGCGGGGCGAGGTCGAGCAGGGCGGCGGTGGCGGCGCCGGTGACCAGGGCGGCGGCGAGGCCGGACAGCACCCGGGCGGCGAGCAGCCAGGGCAGCGAGTCGGCGGCCTCGAACAGGCCTGCGGCACCCGCGGCGAGCAGCAGGCCGAGGGCGAGGACGGGGCGGCGGCCGATCTCGTCGGAGAGCCGGCCCAGGGCGACCAGCCCGGCGACCACTCCCGCCGCGTACACCGCGAAGATCACCGTGACCGTCAACGGGGTGAAGCCCAGAGCGTGTTGGTAGAGCGGGTAGAGCGGGGTCGGCACGGTGGTGCCGGCCATGGTGGTCCAGAAGGCGAAGGCCAGGGCGGCCCGGGCGAGGCGGCGGCCCGGGGCGGCGGGGCCGGCGCTGTGGGGGTCGGGGCCGGGTGTGCGGGGGTCGGGGCCGGCGCTGTGGGGGTCGGGGCCGGGCGTGCGGGGGTCGGGGCCGGCGCTGTGGGGGTCGGGGCCGGGTGTGCGGGCGCCGGTGGTGCCGCCGGTTCCGGTGGCGGGGGTGGGTGGCCCTGAGGGCATGAGGGTGCTCCCTTCGGAGCGGAAAGTGGACGCAACGTTGCGTTGCGCTTCGATGGGTCGGAAGCTAGCACTAGACGCAACGTTGCGTCCAGATTCGATGCCGCATCGGGCCGAGGCGGGGTGGAGTCGGTCGGCGAGGTGGGGAGTTGACGGTCGCGCAGACTCTCGGTGCAGGCGAACAAATGTGTTAGGTTAGGCTTGCCTAATCTTGCTGGTCGGAGGGGATGTCCCGTGCAACAGTCCGAATTCGCCGGTACCGTCGCGATGGTCACCGGAGCCGGGCAGGGCATCGGTGCCGCCGTCGCCCGGGCGCTCGCCGCCGAGGGAGCCGTCGTCGCGGCGGTGGACCGCAACCCCGGCGCGCTCGCGGCGCTCGCGGAGCACACGGCCGCCGTACACCCCTACGAGCTGGACGTCTCGGACGCCCGCGCGGTGGAGGCCGCCGTCGACGGCATCGAGCGCCGACTCGGGCCGGTGGACGTGCTGGTGAACGTCGCCGGCATCCTGCGCACCGCGCCCGCCGTCGAACTCACCGACCAGGACTGGGCGGACACCTTCGCGGTCAACACCACCGGGGTCTTCCACACCTGTCGCACCGTCGGCGGCCGGATGGCCGGCCGCGGCCGCGGCGCCGTGGTCACCGTCGGCTCCAACGCCGCCGGGGTGCCGCGGGCCGGCATGGCCGCGTACGCGGCGTCCAAGGCGGCGGCCACCATGTTCACCCGCTGTCTCGGGCTGGAGCTGGCCCGCTCCGGTGTGCGCTGCAACATCGTCTCGCCCGGCTCGACCGACACGGCGATGCAGCGGGCGCTCTGGGGCGAGGACGCCGAGGCCGCCGAACGGCGCGTCGTCGAGGGCGACCCGGGCTCCTGGCGGGTCGGCATCCCGCTCGGGCGGATCGCCGCACCAGCCGACATCGCCGAGGCCGTCGTCTTCCTCGCCTCGGACCGCGCCCGGCACATCACCATGCACGACCTGTACGTCGACGGCGGCGCCACCCTGCGGGCCTGACCCGTCGCCGGGCCCGCTCCGGGCCCGTCCTGCCCCGTTCCCCTCCTCCCCGTTCCCCCCGCTCCTCGCCCGCCGGCCGGCCGGGGGTGCCCCGGCGGCCGCTGCGGCGGCCGTCCCCGCGGTGTGCCCGGCGCCCGGGCCGCCGTGCGGGGGCAGGGGCCGGGGCCCGGCGCATCCGGCAGGCCGAGGCCCCCGGTGGCGCCGGCACGCCGGCACACCCCGACCGTCCCGACCGTCCCACGACTGGAGAAACCACGGTGACCACGGTGCACCACGCCCCCGCCGGGCCCGCCGCGCTCGCGGACCCCGCCGCCGCCCCCGCGCAGCGCCCCGACCAGGGCCCCGACCACGCGGTGATCGGCGCGGCCAGCGGTCTGCTAGGCCAGTACCGGGCCGCCACCGACGAGGCGTTCTTCGCCTCGCCGACCCGGACCCTGCTCACCACCGGCGTGCACGCCAGGGTGCCGCAGGACGGACGCCCGCTGCCCGAGCGGGTCGCCGCGACACTGGCCGAGGCGCGCCGCGCCGGGGTCGAACGGCCGCTGGTGGTCGGCGCGGTGGCCTTCGACCACGACAGCCGGGCCGAGCTCGCCGTCCCGCTGAAGGTCCGTAGAGCCGGGGCGCTGCGCGACGACCCGCTGATCGCGCTGCCCGCCCCGCCGGCCGAGCAGGTCGCCTGGCGGATCCGCCCGGTGCCCGAGCCGGCCGCGTACGGCGCGGGGGTCGCGGCGGCCGTCGAGCGGCTGCGCGGCGGGGAGCTGAGCAAGGTGGTGCTGGCCCGCACCGTCGAGCTGAGCGCCGACGGCGCCCTCGACCTGCCCGCGATCCTCCAGCGGCTCGGCCGCCGGGACCCGGGCGGCTACACCTTCGCCGTCCCGGCCGGCGGCGGCCGCACCCTGATCGGCGCCAGCCCCGAACTCCTGCTCTCCCGGCGCGGCACGACCGTGCTGGCCAACCCGTTGGCGGGCTCGGTGCCGCGCAGCGCCGACCTCGGCGAGGACGTCCGGCGCGCCGCCGCGCTGCTGGAGTCGCCCAAGGACCTGCACGAACACGCCGTGGTGGTGGACGCGATCCGCACCGCGCTGGCGCCGTACTGCCGCACCCTGGACGTACCGGACCGGCCCACCCTGGTGCGGACCGCTGCGATGTGGCACCTCGCCACCACCATCGGCGGCGAGCTGGCCGACCCGGCGGTCTCCGCCCTCGAGCTGGCCACCGCGCTGCACCCGACCCCGGCGGTCTGCGGCACCCCGACCGACGTGGCCCGGCGGGTGATCGGCGAGGTCGAGCCCTTCGACCGCGGCCTCTACACCGGCATGGTCGGCTGGAGCGACGCGGACGGCGACGGCGAGTGGGTGGTCACCATCCGCTGCGCCGAGGCCGACGAGCGGACCCTGCGGGTCTACGCGGGCGCGGGCGTCGTGGACCGCTCCCGCCCGGAGGACGAACTGGCCGAGACCAGCGCCAAGTTCCGCACCTTCCTGGACGCGGCGGGGGTGCCGCAGTGACGCTCCCGGACGGATTCACCCCGTACCCCGCCGAGTTCGCCGAGCGCTACCGGGCCGCCGGGTACTGGCGCGGCGAGACCTTCGGGCGGATGCTGCGCGAGCGGGCCGCCGAGCACGGCGAGCGCATCGCCGTCGTGGACCCGGCCGGCGCCGGGCGCCGCTGGACGTACGCCGAACTCGACCGCCGCGCCGACCGGATGGCCGCCGGGCTGCTCGCCCGGGGGATCCGCCGGGGCGACCGGGTGGTGGTCCAACTGCCCAACGTGGCCGAGTTCTTCGAGGTGGTCTTCGCGCTCTTCCGGATCGGCGCGCTGCCGGTCTTCGCGCTGCCCGCGCACCGGGCCACCGAGATCGGCCACTTCTGCTCCTTCACCGGCGCGGCCGGCTACGTCGTCCCGGCCGTCGAGAACGGCTTCGACTACCGCGAACTCGCCAGCCGGGTGCAGGCGGAGAACCCCGCGCTGCGGCTGGTCCTGGTGGCCGGGGACGACCCGGGGGAGCACCTGCGGCTCGCCGACGTGCCCTGCGACGGGCCCGACCCGACCGAGGCGCCCGGCCCGGCCGACGTCGCCTTCCTGCAGCTCTCCGGCGGCAGCACCGGCGTGCCGAAGCTCATCCCGCGCACCCACGACGACTACATCTACTCGCTGCGCGGCTCGGTCGAGCTGTGCGCCCTCGACGCGGACAGCGTCTACCTGTGCGTGCTGCCCGCCGCCCACAACTTCCCGCTCAGCTCGCCCGGTTCGCTCGGCACGCTGTACGCGGGCGGCCGGGTGGTGCTGTGCCCGCAGCCCAACCCGGAGACGGCCTTCCCGCTGATCGAGCGCGAGGGCGTGACCGTCACCGGGCTGGTGCCGCCGCTCGCCCTGCTCTGGCTGGACGCCGCCGAGCGCGGCGCGGCCGGGCCCGGCGGGAACGACCTGGACAGCCTGGAGGTGCTGCTGGTCGGCGGCGCCAAGTTCAGTGAGGAGGCCGCCCGCCGCGTGCGGCCGGTGCTCGGCTGCACCCTCCAGCAGGTGTTCGGGATGGCCGAGGGCCTGGTCAACTACACCCGTCTGGACGACCCGGACGAGCTGATCACCACCACGCAGGGCCGGCCGATCTCCCCGGACGACGAGATCCGGGTGGTCGACGACCAGGACCGCGACGTCCCCGAGGGCGCCACCGGACACCTGCTCACCCGCGGCCCGTACACCATCCGCGGCTACTGGAACGCGCCCGGGCACAACGCCGCCTCCTTCACGGCGGACGGCTTCTACCGCACCGGGGACCTCGTCCGCCGCACCCCCACCGGCCACCTGGTGGTCGAGGGGCGGGCCAAGGACCAGATCAACCGGGGCGGCGAGAAGGTCGCCGCCGAGGAGATCGAGAACCACCTGCTCGCGCACCCCGCCGTGCACGACGCGGCGGTCGTCTCGATGCCCGACCCGTACCTCGGCGAACGCACCTGCGCGTACGTCGTGCTGAGGCCCGAGCACGCCGAACGGCCGCCGAAGTCCGTCGAGTTGAAGCGCTTCGTGCGCGGACGCGGGCTCGCCGAGTACAAGGTGCCCGACCGCGTCGAGTTCGTCGACGCCTTCCCCGCCACCGGGATCGGCAAGGTCAGCAAGAAGGACCTGCGCGCCGCGATCGCGGCCGCGCTGCCTGCCCCCGCCCCCTCCATCCACCCCGTCCCCTAAGGAACCACCGCCGTGGGCCTGCCCCGCATTCCCTCCTATCCGATGCCCGCCGCCGAGGAGCTGCCCGCCAACCGGGTCGCCTGGACGGTGGACCCGGCGCGCGCCGTGCTGCTGGTGCACGACCTGCAGAACCACTTCCTGGACGCCTTCGACACCGCCGCCCCGCCCGTCCCCGAACTGTTCGGGAACGTCGCCCGGTTGGCGAAGCTGGCCGCCGTCCACGGCATGCCGGTGGTCTACTCGGCCCAGCCCGGCGGGCAGAGCCCGGCCGAACGCGGCCTCCAGCAGGACTTCTGGGGCCCCGGCATCCCGGACGACCCGCGGGCGACCGCGATCGCCGAGGCCGTCGCCCCGGCGCCGGGCGACACCGTGCTCACCAAGTGGAAGTACAGCGCCTTCGTGCGCACCGACCTGGAGCGGCTGCTGCGCGCGCAGGGCCGCGACCAGCTGGTGATCACCGGCGTCTACGCGCACATCGGGGTCCAGGCCACCGCCTGCGACGCCTGGATGCGCGACGTGCAGGCCTTCGTGGTGGCCGACGCGGTCGCCGACTTCGGCCCGCAGGAGCACCGGGCCGCACTCGCGTGGGTGGCCGGCCGCTGCGGACTGGTGACGACCGCGGACGCCGTGTCCGCGACGCTGGAAGGGAAGTGACGGGCATGGCCTTCACGGTGGAGCGGATCCGGGCCGAGGTCGCCGACCTGCTCGGGGAGGACCCGGCGGACATCCCGCTGGACGAGAACCTGGCCGACTGGGGCCTGGACTCGGTGCGGCTGATGGCGCTCGCCGAGCGCTGGCGGGCCGAGGGCGCCGAGGTCGGGTTCGTGCAGCTGGCCGAGCGCCCGGCCGTCGAGGCCTGGGCCGCGCTGCTGGGCGCGGCCTGATGGAGGCGCTCGCGGTCCAGAGAGCCGCGGGGGGAGCGGCGGGGGCGACCCCGGCGGCGGAGGCGGTGGGAGCGGTGGGGAGCGCGCCTGGGAGCGCGGCCGTGCGGCCGGCCGGCGGTGTGCTGACCCTGGCTCCGCCGTCCGGGCCCGGTGCGCCGGACCCCCGGGCGGCCCGGGCGCCGAAGCACCCGCCGACCACCGCGGTGGGGCCTGTCGAGGCCCAGGCGGCGCGGACGCCGGAGCTGCCGGCCCTGGTGATCGCGGGCGGAGCCGTCGTCACCTACCGGGAGCTGAACGCCGCGGCCAACCGGCTGGCGCGGGTCCTGACCGCGCGGGGCGCCCGCCCGGGTGCGGTGGTGGGCCTGGCGGCCGCCGGCCGGCCGGCGGACCTGCTGACCTCGCTGCTGGCGGTCGCCAAGTCCGGTGCGGCCTACCTGCCGTTGGACCCGGCGGACGCGCCCGGGCGCCGGGAGCTGCTGCTGGCCCGCACGGCGCCGGTGTGCGTACTGGGGGAGGGGGTGCCGGGGGCGCTCGCCGGGCTGGACGCGGCGGGCGAGCTCGCCACCGACCCGCCCCGGGCGCTCACCCCGCAGCACCCGCTCTGCATCGGGTTCGGGCCGGGCGGGCGACCGGAGGAGGTCCGGCTCACCCACGGCGAGGCGGACCGCCGGGTGCGCGAGCTGCAGGCCGCCCACCCGCTCGGACCGGGCGACCGGGTGCTCCAACTCGGTCTGCCGCTCTGGGAGTTCCTGTGGCCGCTGCGGACCGGCGCCGCCGTGGTGCTGGCCGATCCGCACTGGCCGGGGGACGTCGGAACCCTGGTCCGCGACCTGGGCGTGACGGCGGTCCGGGCGACCTCGACGGCACTGCTCGGCGGGTGACGGGCGGCGGGGGACAGGTGGCGGGGGGCGGATGACAGATTTCAGATGACAGATGATGAAATCTGTCATCTGAAATCTGTCGGCTGAAATCTGAAAGTTGTCAGCTGTCACCCCGCCCGTCCGCTCACCCCGCCCCTCCGCGCCGCCGCGAGGTCGGCGGCCGTCCAGGCCAGGGCGACCGCGCCGTCCAGGACCGCCCGGTCCGCCTCCGGCCCCACGGCGGCCTCGGCGAACGCGGCCTCGTGCGGGGTGCAGGCGCCGCCGGTGATGTCGAGGACGGGGTGGATGGCCGGGACCGCGTGCGACACGTTGCCCATGTCGGTGCAGGCGAAGGGTCCGCTCTCGATCGGCTCCGGCCGGCCGAGGGCCGCCGCGTTCGCCCGCCAGAGGTCGAGCAGGGCGGGGTCGGAACGCATGTCCAGGTAGTCCGGCTCGGGTCGTTCGAGCAGCACCTCGCAGCCGGTGGCGAGCGCCCCGGCCCGGAAGCAGTCCTCGACCCGGGCGCGCAGCTCCGCGAGGTCCTCGGCCGCCGGGGTGCGGATCTCGTACTCGGCGCTGGCGCTGTCCGGGATGAGGTTGGGCGCCGTGCCGGCCGCGGTGGTGATGCCGTGCACCCGCCAGTGCGGCGGGAGTTGCTGGCGCAGCAGCCCCAGGGCGACCTGGGCGACGGTCAGCGCGTCCGCGGCGTTGCGCCCCTCGTGCGGGTTGAGGCTCGGGTGGGCGGCGCGGCCGGTGTAGCGGACGGAGAGCGTGCCGAGGGCGAAGGAGCGGAAGTCGGCGACCTCGACCGGGCACGGGTGCACCATCATCGCGGCGTCCACCCCGTCGAAGGCGCCGTCGGCGAGCAGCAGTGCCTTTCCGGCGCCGCGTTCCTCGGCGGGTGCGCCGATCACCCGCACGGTGAGCCCGAGCCGGTCCGCGTACGGGGCGAGTCCGAGGGCCGCGCCGAGGCCGGCGGCGGCGATCAGGTTGTGCCCGCAGGCGTGTCCGAGGCCGGGCAGCGCGTCGTACTCGCAGACGAGGGCGACGGTGGTGGGCCCGTCGCCGAGGCTCGCGGTGAACGCGGTCGCCAGGCCGTGCGCGGGTGCGGTGACGGCGTAGCCGTGGGTGCGCAGCAGTTCGGCGCACCAGGCGGCGGCGCGGTGTTCCTCGAAGGCCGTCTCGGGGTGGGCGTGGATGCGGCGGCTGAGCGCGAGCAGCTCGTCGCGGTGGGCGTGGACGCGTGCGCGGACGGCCTCTTTGGCGTCGCTCGGGGGCATGGGCGGCGTCTCCGGGGTGTCAGGGCCGTGGCCCCGGGGGGCCGTTGACCAGATCATATGAAGTTAGATTAGGCTAACCTAAGTATGGCGTTTCGTTCGCCGGACCCCGAGGAGCTCTCCGAACCATGCCTGCCGTCGACACCCAGGCCGCCGACGTCCCGCTGCTCGCCGCCCAGGCCGCCATCTGGTACGCCCAGGCGCTCGACCCCGACAGCTCGGCCTACAACACCGGCGACGCCGTCGAGATCACCGGACTCCTCGACGAGGACCTCTTCGAGGAGTCCCTGCGGCAGGCGGTCGACGAGGCCGAGGCGCTGAGCGCCGTCGTCGTCACCGGCCCCGACGGAACGCCCCGTCAGCGGCTGAGCCCAGGCCCGCGCTGGCCGCTGCACCGCCTCGACCTGCGCGCCGCCCACGACCCGGACGCCGAGGCCGAGGCCTGGATGCGCGCGGACCTCGCCCGCCCGGCCGACCTCACCCGCGGCCCGCTGTTCACCCAGGCCCTGATCCGCCTCGCCGACGACCGGACCTGGTGGTACCGGCGGATCCACCACCTCGCCGTCGACGCCTACGCGCTGACCCTCCTCGGCGAGCGGGTCGCCGAGCTCTACACCGCGCACGCCACCGCCACCGAGCCCGCCGCGCGCCCCTTCGCGGACCTCGCCGAGGCCGCCGCCGAGGAGGCCGCCTACCGGGACGGCGAGGAGTACCCGGCCGACCGCGCCCACTGGGCCGCCCGCCTGGCCGACGCCGGCAGCCCCGCCACCCTCCCCGGCACGCCGGCCACGACCCCGGGCCCGACCCCGCCCTCAGCCACAGGCGATGACACCGCGTCACCCGCCGCACCCCCGCTGCGCCTCACCGCCGACCTGCCCGCCGGCACCCGCGACCGCCTGGAGCGGGCCGCCGCCCCCGCCCGCGCCACCTGGGCCGAACTGCTCCTCGCCGCCACCGCCGGCTACCTGCACCGGCTGGCCGGCACCGAGGACGTCGTGCTCGGCCTGCCGCTGGCCAACCGCCGCGGCCCGGCCGCCCTGCGCACCCCCGTCGCCACCGCCAACGTGCTCCCGCTGCGCGTGGCCGTCCACGCCGCCGACCCCGCCGAGGAGCTGCTGCGCCGCGTCGTCCGCGAGCTGCGCGCCGTCCGCCGCCACCAGCGCTACCCGCTCGAGGACCTGCGCCGCGACCTCGGGCGCACCGGCGACCGCCGCGCCGTGTTCGGACCGATGGTCAACATCAAGGCCTTCGAGGGCGACCTCGACCTCGCCGGACTGCCCGGCGTCGTCCGCAACCTCGCCGCCGGCCCCGTCGACGACCTCGCGGTCGGCGTGTCGCCGGCCCCCGGCGGCGCCCTGCGCCTCGTCCTGGACGCCGACCCCGCCCGCTACGACGCCGCCTCGCTCGCCGCCCACCGCGACGGCCTGCTGCGCTACCTCGACGCCCTCGCCGAGTTGCTCCTCACCGCCCCGCGGACGCCGATCGCCCGGATCGACCTGCTCGACCCGGCCGCGCTGCGCCGGGCCACCGCCGGCCGCACCGAGGCGCCGGTCGACCGGACGGTGCCCGAGCTCTTCGCCGCCCAGGCCGCCCGCACCCCGGACGCCGTCGCCGTCCGCAGCGGCCGCAGCGCGCTCACCTTCGCCGAGCTGGACGCCGCCGCCAACCGTCTCGCCCACCGCCTGGCCGCCCTGGGCGTACGGGCCGGCGCGCCCGTCGCGATCGCCCTGCCGCGCGGCACCGACACCGTGGTCGCGCTGCTCGGCGTGCTCAAGGCCGGCGGCGCCTGCGTGTCGCTCGACCTGGCCCACCCCCGCCCGCGCCTGGCGGCCGTGCTGGCCGAGGCCCGCCCGGTCTGCGCGATCGGCACCCCCGAGGCCCTGGCCGCGCTGGACCTGCCGGCCGGGCTGTCCGCCGTCCTGCCCGGCGACGCCGACGGCGAGCCCGCCTCCGCGCCGCCCGCCCCCCGGCTCCAGGACGCCGCCTACGTGCTGCACACCTCCGGCTCCACCGGCCGCCCCAAGGGTGTGCTGGTCACCCACGCCTCGCTCGCCAACCTGTGCGCGGGCCACGGCGAGGACCACATCGCCCCGGCCGTGCGCCGCACCGGCCGCGAGCGCCTCAAGGTCGCCCACAGCGCCTCGTTCGCCTTCGACGCCAGCTGGGACCCGGTGCTCTGGATGGTCCACGGCCACGAGCTGCACCTGCTCGACGACGCCACCTACCGCGACCCCGCCGTGCTGGCCGGCCACCTCCACCGCGAGCGCGTCGACTACCTCGACGTGACCCCCTCCTACCTCGAAGTCCTGCTCGCCGAAGGCATCCTGGACGACGAGTGGCACCGCCCCGCCGTCGTCGCGGTCGGCGGCGAGGCCACCCCGCCCGCGCTCTGGCGCCGGCTGACCGCCGTCCCCGGGCTGCACCCGATCGACCTCTACGGCCCGACCGAGACCACCGTCGACGCCTACGCCTGGACCCCGGGCCCGGACGGCGCCCCGGTCGGCCGGGTGGTGCGCGGCTCCCGCGCCTACGTGCTGGACGGCTCGCTGCGGCCCGCCCCCGACGGCGCCACCGGCGAACTGTACGTGGCCGGCGCCTGTCTGGCCCGCGGCTACCTCGGCTGCCCCGACCTCACCGCCGAGCGCTTCCTCGCCGACCCCTTCGGCCCGCCCGGCGCGCGGATGTACCGCACCGGCGACCTCGCCCGCCGCAGTCCGGACGGCACCCTGGAGTTCCTCGGCCGCGCCGACGACCAGGTCAAGATCCGCGGCTTCCGGATCGAGCCCGGCGAGATCGCCGCCGTCCTCGCCGAACTGCCCGGCGTCGCCCAGGCCGTGGTGATCGCCCGCCCCGGCCCGCACGGCAAGCGGCTGCTCGGCTACGCCGTCCCCGCGCCCGGCGCCGCCCCGGACCCGGACGCGCTGCGCGCCGCGCTCGCCGAGCGGCTGCCCGGGCACATGGTCCCGGCCGCCGTCCTGCTCCTCGACGAACTGCCGCGCACCGCCCACGACAAGCTCGACCACCGTGCCCTGCCGGAACCCGCCGCCGCCCTCCCGGCCGCCGGAGCACCGGCCGCCACACCCCGGGAGGAGCTGGTCTGCGGGCTGTTCGCCGACGTGCTCGGCCTGCCCGCGGCCCCCGGGCGGGACGACTCCTTCTTCGACCTCGGCGGCCACTCGCTGCTGGCCGGCCGGCTCGCCGCCCGGCTGCGCGAGACCTTCGCCACGCCCGTCGGCTTCGCCGACGTCTTCCGCCACCCGACCCCGGCCGGGCTCGCCGACCTGCTGGACGGCTCCGCCGACGCCGCCCCGGAGGCCCGCCCCGCCCTCGTCCCGGCGCCGCGCACCGAGCGGATGCCGCTCTCCGCCGCCCAGCGCGGACTCTGGTTCCTGAACCGGCTCCAGGGCCCGAGCGCCACCTACAACATCCCGCTCGCCCTGACCCTGACCGGCCCGCTCGACCGCGCCGCGCTCACCCTCGCCCTCGGCGACGTCAGCGCCCGCCACGAGGTGCTCCGCACCGTCTACGGCGAGCAGTCCGACGGCACGCCGTACCAGCGGATCCTCCCGGCCGCACCCGTCGAGCTGCACGAGGGCGGCGCGGGCGGCACGGGCGGCGCGGGCGGCACGCTCGCCGAAGCCGTCGGGCACTGCTTCGACCTCGCCGCCGAACCGCCGCTGCGGGCCACCCTGTTCGCGCACGGCCCGCAGGAGCACACCCTGCTGCTCCTGCTGCACCACATCGCCGGCGACGGCGCCTCCACCACCCCGCTGGCCCGCGACCTGGCCGCCGCCTACACCGCCCGGCTGGCCGGCCGCGCCCCGGACCTCCCGCCGCCGGCCCTGCAGTTCGCCGACCACGCGGCCTGGCAGCGGCAGCTGCTCGGCACCGCCGACCGGCCCAGCCCGCTGGCCGCCCGGCAGGCGCAGTACTGGCGCACCGCCCTGGCCGGCCTGCCCGACCAGCTGGAGCTGCCCGCGGACCGGCCGCGCCCCGCCGTCGCCGGCCACCGGGGCGCCACCGTGCCGTTCGCCCTCGACGCCGGGGCCCACACCGCCCTCGCCGCCCTCGCCCGGGCCTGCGGCGGCACCGTCTTCATGGCCGTCCAGGCCGGGCTCGCCGCCCTGCTCACCCGGCACGGCTGCGGCACCGACGTCCCCGTCGGCACCCCGGTCGCCGGGCGCGACGATCCGGCCACCGCCGACCTGGTCGGCTACTTCGTCAACTCCCTGGTCCTGCGCACCGACACCTCCGGCGACCCGACCTTCCGCGAACTGCTCGACCGGGTCCGCGGCACCGTGCTCGCCGCGCACGAGCACGCCGACCTGCCGTTCGACCGGCTCGTCGAGGAGCTCAATCCGCCCCGCTCGCTGGCCCGCCACCCCCTGTTCCAGGTGATGCTCGCCTGGCAGAGCCGACCGGACGACACCCACCCGATGGGCGGCGGCCTCACCGCCCGGATCGCCGCCGTCCCCAGCGGCACCGCCAAGTTCGACCTCACCCTCAACGCGGGCGAGCTGCCCGGCGGCGGCATCGGCGGCTTCCTGGAGTACCGCACCGACCTGTTCGACGCCGCCACCGCCGAGGCCCTCGCCGCCCGGCTCGCCCGACTGCTCACCGCCGCCGCCGGCGACCCGGACACGGCGATCGGCCGGCTCCCGCTGACCGACGAGCAGGAACGGACGCGCGCGCTGGTCGAGTGGAACGGCACTCCCGCCCCGTCCGCCCCGGACACCACCCTGCCCGAGCTGTTCGAGGCCGCGGCCGCCGCCCACCCGCACGCGGTCGCCGTCAGCCACCGCGACGAGCAGCTCGACTACGCCGAACTCGGCGCCCGCGCCGACCGGCTGGCCCGGCGGCTGATCGCCGACGGCATCGGCCCCGGCGCCATCGTCGCCCTCGCCCTGCCGCGCTCGCTCGACCTCGTCGTCGCCCTCCTCGCGGTGGCCAAGTCCGGCGCCGCCTACCTGCCGCTCGACCCCGACTACCCGGCCGACCGCCTCGCCTACATGCTGGCCGACGCCGCCCCCGCCGCCCTGCTCACCGACCGCGCCACCGAGCCCCGGCTGCCCGCCCAGGACCTGCCCCGGCTGCTCGTCGACGGACCGGACCACGGCGACCACCCGGCCACCCCGCCCGCCCAGCACGAGCGCACCCGCCCGCTGCGCCCCGAGGACACCGCCTACGTCATCTACACCTCCGGCTCCACCGGCCGGCCCAAGGGCGTGCCCGTCACCCACCACAACGTGGTGCGCCTCTTCCGCTCCACCGACCACTGGTTCGGCTTCGGCGCCGACGACGTCTGGACCCTCTTCCACTCCTACGCCTTCGACTTCTCCGTCTGGGAGCTGTGGGGAGCCCTGCTGCACGGCGGCCGGCTGGTCGTCGTCCCGCACCTGGTCAGCCGGGACCCGGCGGCCTTCCTCGACCTGCTCGCCCGCGAACGCGTCACCGTGCTCAACCAGACCCCGTCCGCCTTCTACCAGCTCAGCGCCGCCGACCGGGACCGCCCCGGCAGCGAACTCGCCCTGCGCTACGTGGTGTTCGGCGGCGAGGCGCTCGAACTCGCCCGGCTGGACGACTGGTACGACCGCCACCCCGAGCACGCGCCCACCCTGGTCAACATGTACGGCATCACCGAGACCACCGTGCACGTGTCCCACATCGCCCTCGACCGGGCGAGCGCCGCCGCCGGCAGCAGCAGCACCATCGGGGTCAACATCCCCGACCTGCGGGTCTACGTGCTCGACCAGTACCTGCAGCCCGTCCCGCCCGGCGTCACCGGCGAGATGTACGTGGCCGGGGCCGGTCTGGCCCGCGGCTACCTCGGCCGCCCCGAGCTCACCGCCGGGCGCTTCGTCGCCGACCCGTACGCCGAACTGTTCGGGGAGCGCGGCACCCGGATGTACCGCTCCGGCGACCTCGCCCGCCGCCGCGCCGACGGCGTGCTGGAGTACTTCGGCCGCGCCGACCAGCAGGTGAAGCTGCGCGGCTTCCGGATCGAACTCGGCGAGATCGAGGCCGTACTGGCCGCCCACCCCGGCATCGCCGACGCCGCCGTCGTCGTCCGCGAGGACGCGCCGGGGGACCGCCGACTGGTCGGCTACGCCGTCGCCGCCCGGTCGGCCGACCGGCCCGACCCCGCCCCGGCGGCCGTCACCCCCGAGCAGCTGCGCGCCCACGCCGCCGCCGAACTCCCCGTCCACATGGTGCCCTCCGCCGTCGTCCTGCTCGACCGGCTGCCGCTCACCGCCAACGGCAAGCTCGACCGCCGGGCCCTGCCCGCCCCCGAGGCGCCGGCCGGCGGCGGCGGACGCCCCCCGCGCAACCCGCGCGAACAGCAGCTGTGCGAGCTGTTCGCCGAGGTGCTCGGGGTGCCCTCGGTCGGCGTCGACGACGACTTCTTCGCCCTCGGCGGCCACTCGCTGCTGGTCGTCCGCCTCGCCGGGCGGATCCGCGAGGTGCTCGGACTGGAGGCCGGCATCGGCACCCTGTTCCAGGCACCCACCGTCGCCGCCCTCGACGCGGCCCTGTCCGGCGGCGCCCGGCAGGCCGACGCCCTCGACGTGCTGCTGCCGCTGCGCCCCGCCGCGCCCGGCCGCCGAACCCCGCTGTTCGCCGTCCACCCGGCCGGCGGCCTCAGCTGGTGCTACACCGGCCTGATCCGCCACCTGCCCGCCGACCAGCCGATCTACGGCCTCCAGGCCCAGGGCGTCGGCGCCGCCACCGCCGGCCTGCCGCTGCCGGGCACCCTGGAGGAGCTGGCCGCGCACTACGCCGACCGGCTGCGCGAGGTCCAGCCCGAGGGCCCCTACCGGCTGCTCGGCTGGTCCACCGGCGGGATCATCGCCCACGCCGTCGCCGTCCGGCTGCAGGAACTCGGCCACCGCGTCGACCTGCTGGCCATCCTGGACGCCTACCCCGCCGAGGGCTTCCGCGACCTGCCCGTCCCCGACCAGGCCGAGGCCCTGGAGGCGCTGCTCACCATGGGCGGCTACGGCCCCGCCGACCTGGACGGCCGGCCGCTCGAACTCGGCGCCGTCACCGAACTGCTGCGCCGCGAGGGCAGCCCGCTGGCCGGGCTCGACGACGCCACCGTGGCCGCGCTGAACCGGATCTACCTCAACACCAACGACCTGGTCCGCGGCTACGACCACCGCCGTTTCGACGGGGACGTGCTGTTCTTCCGGGCCACCGTCGACACCATCGACGAGACCCTCGTCCCCGAGCTGTGGACCCCGTACGTGTCCGGCCGGATCGACAACACGGACGTCGCCTGCTCGCACAAGGACATGACCCTGCCCGCCCCGATCGCGCACATCGCCCGCGTGATCTCCGACCACCTGGAGAAGTCCTCCGATGAGTGACGCCCCCACCAACCCCTTCGACGCCGACGGCCGGTTCCTCGCGCTGGTCAACGACCAGGGCCAGCACTCGCTGTGGCCCGCGTTCGCCGCCGTCCCGGCCGGCTGGGACGTCTCCCACGGGCCCTGCGGGCGCGCCGACGCGCTCGCCTGGATCACCGCCCACTGGACCGACCTGTGACCCCTCCCGCCGCCGGGGCCCCGGCGCGCCCCCTCCTCGCGGGGCGCGCCGCGGTGGTCGTCGTCTACACCGCCGCGATGTGCATGAACGGCCTGGACTCGACCATCGTCAACCCCGCGCTGTTCACCATCGCCGAGGACTTCGGCCGGCCGGTCTCGGCGGCCAACGCCGTGGAGACGGCCTTCCTGGTCGGACTCGCCGTCGGCCTGCCGGTCGCCGGCTGGCTCGGCGACCGGTACGGCGTCAAGCGGGTCTTCCTCGGCTCGCTGGCCGCCTTCACCCTCGCCTCCGCACTCTGCGCCGCCGCTCCCGGCCTCGGCGCGCTCGCCGCCGCGCGGGCCGTCCAGGGCGTGGCCGGCGGGCTGCTCACGCCGGTCGGGATGACCCTGCTGTTCCGGGCGTTCGCCCCGCACGAGCGGGCCGGCCTCGGCCGCGTGCTGATCGTGCCCACGGCCCTGATGCCCGCCCTCGGGCCGCCGCTCGGCGGCTTCCTCACCGAACACCTCTCCTGGCACTGGCTGTTCCTGGTCAACGTGCCGATCGGGGTCGCGGCGCTGGTCACCGGCCTGGCCGGCCTGCGGGCCGAGGCCGAGCCGCCCGCCGGCCACTTCGACACCACCGGATTCCTGCTCGCCACCCCCGGCCTCGGGCTGCTCAGTTACGCGCTCGGCTTCGGCCCGGCGCACGGCTGGTCCTCGCCGGGCGTGGCGTTCGGCGGACTGGCCGGACTGCTGCTGCTCGGCGCGGCGGTGCGCCACCAACTCCGGGCCGAGGAACCGCTGGTGGACGTGCGGCTGCTCGCCGACCGGGCCTACGGCGCCGCCACCTGGCTCGCCCTGCTCACCTCGGCCGGCCTGATGGGCGCCCTGTTCGCGCTCCCGCTGCTCTACCAGGCGGCGCTCGGGGCCTCGGCGCTGGACGCCGGCCTGAGCGTCTTCCCGGAGGCGCTCGGCCTGATGGCCGCCTCCCAGGTCGTCGACCGCCTGCTGCCGCGGTTCGGTCCGCGCCGCCTCGCCCGGCCCGCCCTGCTGCTGGCCGCGCTCGTGCTGGCCGCCCTGGGCTTCGCCGAGAACCCGTGGGCGGTGCGGGCGCTGATGTTCGCGGTCGGGCTGGTCCTCGGCACCGCCGTGCTCACCGTCCAGATCGCCGGCTTCGCCGACGTCCCGCCGCCCGCGATGGGCCGGGCGATGGGCCTGTTCACCATCGTCCGCACGCTGGGCGGGGCTCTGGGGATCGCCGCCGCGGCCGCCGTGATCGGGGCCCTCGGTGACGACGCCGGCTCGGCGGGCCCCTACCGGGTCGCCCTTCTGGGCACCGCCGGCCTGGTCGCGGTCGGCGTCCTCGTCGCGCAGCGCCTCCCGGTGGAGCCGCCGGCCCCGCCGCCCCCGGAGGACTGACCGGGGCCCGGGGGCGGCGCTGACCGGCGCCGCCCCCGTCTGCCCGCCCGCCCGAGGGGCGGGTTCAGTCGCTGGGCCAGAGGATCAGGTCGGCGAGCGCGTGGCGGGTGGGGCGGCCGCCGAGTTCGGTGAGGGCGGCGCGGATCCGGTGCAGGTGGTCGACGGTCAGTTCGAGCGGCGGCTCGTCGGGCTGGTGGGTGTAGCGGATCGGGTAGTCGACGCCGGGGGTGCGGGTCATCTCGATGTGGCAGCCGAGCACGTGCGTCACCGGTCGCCGTTCGGCGAAGGCGATCAGCCGGTCGATGGTCCTGGTGAAGGCCGGCCAGTCGTCGATGTAGAGCCGGCCGGGGTAGACCGTGTCCCCGGTGAGCAGGAAGCCGGTGTGCGGGTCGTGGAAGGTGACGGCCGCCGGGTGGTGTCCCGGGGTGGCCAGGCACTCCAGGACCCGGCCGCCGAGGTCGACGAGGGCCACCGCCTCCGGGTCGCGGTCGAAGCCGAAGTGGGCCCAGGCGGTGGCCGGGTCCGCCGCGACCACGGTGGTGAGGGGCCGCCCGGTGAACTGTCCGTCGCCGGCGACGTGGTCGCCGTGCGGGTGGGTGTGCAGCACGAGCAGCCGGTAGCCGTCGCGGGGGTTGCGGGCGAGCCATGCGTCGATCAGCCCGTCGACGACCGTGCGCAGCGGGAAGAACGCGGGTTCCGGGGTCGCCCCGGTGTCGATGAGCACCGCCCGCTCGTCCCCGAAGAGCAGGAACAGGAACGGCGCCTCGTAGTTGACCGCCATGTTCTGCCGCAGGATGACGGTGTGCTCGTCGTACTCGTAGACCTGGATCTCCGGGTCCGTGTCGTGCTTCGCCGACGGGGACCCGTGGATCCACCGCACGTCCAGCGGACGGGCGACCGGGGTACCGGCAGCCATGACGCCTCCCAGCGTGCGTCGTCTTGGCGGGCCGGGTACGGCGCACATCTCGTCCGGGGCCGGCGCCGACGCGCCGCCACGGGGACGCTAGCACGCGCCCGCGGCGGCGGTCCGGCCCCGCGGGGGCCGGTGCGGTGAGGGGCCGGTGTCGAGGGGCCGGAGTCGTGAGCGGCCGGTGTCATGAGCCGGTGTCGTGAGGGCCCGGTGCCGCGAGGGGGCGCCTCCCGCCGGGCCCTCAGCCGGTCGGGCCGCCGAGCAGGTGCGCCAGCCCGTCGGCCAGGCCGCCGCGCCAGCAGGCGTAGTCGTGGCCGCCGTTGAACTCCCGGTACTCGAGGTCGTACCCGCGCGCCACGAGGACGTCGCGCAGGTGCCGGTTCTGGGTGAGCAGCATCCACTCCTGGAGGCCGACCTCCAGGTAGAAGCGGGCCGGGCGCCGCTCGTCGGCGGCGAAGCGGCGGGTGAGCCACTCGCTCCCCTCGTCGAAGTCGGTGCCGTCCGGCCACCAGAAGGAGCCGGACTGGGAGAGCGCGTTGCCGAACCGGTCCGGGCGGCGGTAGGCGGCGAACGCGGCGGTGAGTCCGCCCGCGCTCTGGCCGGCGATGACGGTGGCGGCCGGGTCGGTGGTGGCGCCGAACCGCTCGGCGGCCCAGGGCAGCAGCCGGTCGGCGAGGAGGTCGACGAACTCCGGGTTGCAGCTGAGGTCCTCGGGCCGGCCGGGGCCCATGGTGTGGACGAGCAGCGCGACGGTGGGCGGGATCGCCCCGTCGGCCGTGAGGTTGTCGAGGGTGTCGCCGACGGACAGCACCTCGCCCCACATCTCCCCGTCGAGCAGCACCGCCACCGGATGCGGGCCGGCCCCGTGCCCCGCGGGCAGGTGGACGTCGACCCGCCGGCCGGCGTGCTCGGCGGCGACGGTGCGGCCGCGCGGCACGCCGTCGCGGCGCCGGACGTACGGCTGGGCGGGGGCGCCGGGGAGGCTGAGCACGGAGGAGGGGTGGCGCCCGTCGCGGGCGGGCAGCCGGGGCTGCTCGTCGAGCGGGTCCGGCCGGGCGTGGTCGAGGACGTGCAGCCAGTCGGCCCGGGCGGTGCCGGGGGCGGCGCCGCGGTAGGGGTGGAGCTGGTAGGAGGCGCGGTGGTCGGCGCGCAGCCGGTAGGTGATGGTCCAGCGGCCGTCGGCCGTACGGTCCATCAGGTGCGGGGTGAGGTCGCCGGCGTGGCGGTCCTTGTCGGTGACGGTGTGCAGGAGGGCGAGCACGCCGTCGCAGGGCTGGTCCGGCTCGGGCTCGTGGACGAAGGTGACCAGCCGGTACGCGGGGTCGTGCGGGTCGGGTTCGACCAGGGGGTGGGGTTCCACGGGCAGCACTCCGGGACTCGGTGGCGGGAAGGGCGGGGCCGGCAAGAGAAAGGTGGGGCAGGGGCAGGGGACGGGGACGGGCGACGGGACGGGGGCTACGCCGGGTCGCCGCGGCGGCCGAGCAGCACCCACAGCAGGAAGGGCCCGCCCAGGACGGTGGTGACGATGCCGACCGGGATCTCGACCCCGCCGATCAGCACCCGGCCGAGGGTGTCGGCGAGGACGACGAGCAGGGCGCCGGTGAGCGCCGAGCCGAGCACGGGCACCCGGGCGGGCCCGGCGAGGCGCCCGGCGAGGACGGGCGCGGCGAGGGCGACGAAGCCGACCGGTCCGCAGACGCCGACGGCCAGCCCGGCCAGGGCGACGGCCAGCAGCAGGCAGGCGAGCCGGACCCGCCCCGGGTCGACGCCGAGCGAGGCGGCGACGCTGTCGTCGAACCGCAGCACGGCGAGCCGCCGGGCCACCACGAGGGCGAGCGGCACCAGGACGGCCAGCCCGAGCAGGACGGGCGTGGCGACGGCGTAGTCCCGGCCGTTGAGGCTGCCGGAGGTCCAGACGTACAGCGATCCGGCCGAGTTGAGCGAGCGCCGGGCGAGGGCGACCTGGATGACGGCGGAGGCCAGGGCGGACATCGCGAGGCCGACGACCAGCACCCGGTAGCCGCGGGCGCCGAGGCCGCCGGAGACCAGGGCGACGACGAGGACGGCGACGAGGGCGCCCAGCGGCCCGGCCCACCAGGCGCCGAAGGTGCCGGAGGCGGTGGCGGAGATGAGCACGGCGGCGGTGGCGCCGTCGTTGACGCCGAGCAGTTCGGGGGTGGCGAGCCGGTTGCGGGCGAGGGTCTGGGTGAGGCACCCGGCGAGGCCGAGGGCGGCGCCGGCGGCGAGTCCGGCGACGATCCGGCCGAGCCGGAACCTCTGGACCAGCAGCACGTCGAGCCGCTCGCCGTAGCCGAAGACGGCCTGGAAGGTGCGGCCGAGGCCGAGTTCGCTCTGCCCGGCGTGGGCGGAGACGACGACGGCGGTCAGCAGGGCGGCTGCCAGGCCGAGCGCGGCGAGCAGCGACCGGCGGGGGAGCAGCAGGGACCACGCCCCGCGGCGCAGCACCAGGTCGGGTGCGGGCGCGGGCGGTTCGGCCTGCCGGGGGCGGGCGGCCTCGGCCGGGTCGGTGAGGTCGAGGGCGGCCGTGCGGCGGGAGCGGACGATGGCGATCAGCGCCGGGGCGCCGACCAGGGCGACGATGACCGACACCGGCGCCTCGAAGGGCCTGGCCACCACGCGGGCCAGCACGTCCGCCCCGGTGAGCGCGGCGGCGCCGAACAGCGCGGCGAACAGGGTGAGCCGTCCGACCCGGGGCCCGGCGACGGCGCGGGCGAGGAAGCCGGCGAGCAGGCCGAGGAAGGAGATCGGCCCGGCCAGCGCGACGGCCGAGGCGGTGAGCAGGGTGACGGCGATGGCGACGGTGGCACGGGTGGCGCCGGGCCGGTGGCCGAGGCCGCGGGCGAGGTCGTCGCCGAGGGCGAGCGCGGTGAGCGGGCGGGTGGCGAGCAGGGCGAGGAGGAAGCCGGCGGCGAGGACGGGCGCGAGCTGGCGCAGGGTCGCCCAGCCCTCCACGCCGGCGAGTGAGCCGAGCACCCAGACCCGGTACCGGTCGTACGTCTCGGGGGAGTTGACGATCAGCACGCCGGTGAGTCCACCGAAGGTGGCGCCGACCGCGGACCCGCCGAGGACCAGCCGCATCGGTGATCCGCCGCCCCGGGCGCCGGCGATGAGCAGCACCAGCGTGCTGGCTAGGACGGCGCCGCCGAAGGCGCAGGCCAGGTAGCCGTAGGAGGTCTGGACGCCGAGGGCGGCGATGCCGAGCACGACGCCGAGGGAGGCACCGGCGTTGACGCCGAGCAGTCCGGTCTCGGCGAGCGGGTTGCGGGTGACGGACTGCAGTTGGGCCCCGGCGACGCCGAGGGCGGCGCCGACCAGCAGCGCGGTGGCGGTGCGGGGGAGTCGCAGGTCGCCGACGACGAGGGCGAGCCGGCCGTCGCCGCGGGCGCCGCCGCGGTCGAGCAGGTAGTCCAGCACCCGCCCGGCGCCGACCTCGCCGGCGCCGACCGACAGCGAGAGCGCGGCCAGCGCGAGCAGGGCGGCCACCGCGCCGAGGGCGATCGGCCAGACGGGCCGGCGGCGGTCGTCCGCCTGCTCCGGCGCAGGCGCCGGCTCAGGCTCCGGCGGCCGGGGTGGCGGCGGGGCGTCGGGTGCGGTGCGGGACGCCGTGGGTTCGCCCACTTGCGACGATGTCATAAGGTAAGGCTAACCTAATGGTCGTACCGTCCTGTGGGGCGCCGCCGGGGCACCGTCACCGCGCCGATCCGTCCGGACGCCGTTCAACTCCCGCAACACCGCTGCCCGGAGGCACCCATGCCGTTTGCCCAGAGCCCGCTCCCCGCCGTCCGCCGCCGTGCGGTCCAGGTGCTGGCCGTCACCGGGGCCGCCGCCCTCCTGCTCGCCGGGTGCGGTTCCTCCGGCTCCTCCGCCCCCGCCGCGGGCGGGTCGTCCGCCGCCGGCAGTGCCGCCCCGGACCAGGCCGGCGGCAAGCGGACCGTCAAGGACGCCACCGGCAAGGCCGTCGAGATCCCCGCCTCGCCCCAGCGGATCGTCACCCTCACCCAGGAGGACCTCGACGCGGTGCTCGCCCTCGGCGTCAAGCCGGCCGGCATCACCAACGGCCAGGGGCTCAACGAGCCGCCGGCGTACCTCAAGGACAAGGTCCAGGGCGTGCCGGTGGTCGGCAACCTGCTCCAGCCCGTCATGGACAAGGTCATCGCGGCCAAGCCCGACCTCATCCTGGCCGGCGACATGCAGGACGAGCAGGTGCTCAAGCAGCTGCGCGAGATCACCCCCGCCACGCTCGTCACCATGGCGCCCACCGACGACTGGAAGCTCGCCTTCCGCGGGATCGGGAACGCCGTCAACAAGCTGGACCAGGCCAACAAGGTGATCGCCGACTACGAGGCCAAGGCGGCCAAGGCCGGCGGTGAGCTCGGCAAGAACAAGGGCGCGGCGGTCTCCATCGTCCGCTGGAACCCGACCGGGCCCAGCTGGATGGAGCGCAGGCAGTTCGCCGGCGGCGTCGCCCTCGACATGGGCCTCACCCGCCCCAAGGCGCAGGACAAGGACGGCAACGCCCACAGCCCCGCGCTCAGCCTGGAGAAGCTCGCCGAGATCGACGGCGACTGGCTGTTCCTCTCCACCCTCACCGACGACGGCAAGGCCGCGCTCAAGGACGTCCAGTCCAAGCCCGCCTACCAGGAGCTGAACGCCGTGAAGAACAACCACGCCGTCACCGTGGACGGTTCGGTCTGGTCCACCCGCGGCGGCCCGCTCGCGGCCGACGTCGTCATCGGCGACATCTCCAAGGCGCTCGCCTCGTCCTGACCCGCCTCGTCCTGACCCGCCTCGTCCTGACCCGCCTCGTCCCGACCCGGCCGTCCTGGCCCGGCCGTCCCGATGGGCTCCGTCCCGACGGGCCCGCCCCGACGAGGCCCGTGCCGGGAGCCCCGCGGCTCCCGGCACCCTCCCCGACCGAAGGAACCCGCGATGGAGTTGACGATCCAGGGCCTCACCGCCGGTTACGGCCCGGGCCGCCCGGTGCTCGACGGCGTCGACCTCACGATCCCGGCCGGCCGGGTGGTCGCCGTGGTCGGCCCGAACGGCTGCGGGAAGTCCACCCTGCTGAGGGCCGCCGCCCGGCTGCACCGGCCCGACGGCGGGCGGGTCCTGGTCGGCGGGGAGGACCTCTGGCGGCTGCGGCCCCGGCAGGCCGCGCACCGGGTCGCGCTGCTCCCGCAGAGCCCGCAGGCCCCCGAGGCGGTCACCGTCACCGGGCTGGTCCGCTACGGCCGGCACCCGCACCAGGGGCTGTTCCGCCAGTGGTCGGCCGAGGACGAGCGGCTCACCGCGCGGGCGCTGCGCGCCACCGGCGTCGAGGAGCTCGCCGACCGCCGGCTCGACCGCCTCTCCGGTGGCCAGCGGCAGCGCTGCTGGCTCGCCATGGTGCTGGCCCAGGACGCGCCCGTGGTGCTGCTCGACGAGCCCACCAGCGCGCTCGACCTCGGCCACGCCGTCGAGGTGCTGGAGCTGGTGCGCGAGGTCGCGGCCGGCGGGCGGACCGTCGTCATGGTGCTGCACGACCTGGCGGCGGCCGCCCGCTACGCCGACCTGGTGGTCGCCCTGCGGGGCGGCTCGGTGGTGGCCTGCGGCCCGCCCCGCGAGGTGGTCGACGCGTCGCTGGTGCGGGCGCTGTACGACATCGACAGCGACGTACTGGCCGCGCCGGGCGACGGCGCGCCGGTGATCGTCCCGCGGGCGCTGGCGACCGCCCTGCGGGTCGCGGCGGACTGACGGCTGACGGGCGGTCGGCGCCGCACCGGCCCGCCCGTTGCCGGCCGCCGTCCACCACCGGCTGCCTGCGGCGGGTTGCGGGGGCGGGCCCGGGCCGGTGTGGTGTGCTGGGGCACCCCCGCGCCGAAGCGCCCGACGTCCACGGAGGCCTCCCCGTGCACCCCCGCCGACTCGCCGCCGTCCTGCTGGCCCTGCTGCTGCCGACCGCCTGCTCCTCCACCGCGCCGGCCCCCGCCGGCTCCGGCTCGCCCACCGCGGGCGGTCCGGTGGTGCGGGCCACCGTCGCCGACGGCCTGCCGGTGCCCTGGGGCCTGGCCCTGCTGCCCGACGGCGACCTGCTCGTCTCCGAACGGGACGCCGGGCGGATCGTCCTGGTCGCCGCGGCCGGCGGCGCCACGACCGAGGCCGGCACCGTGCCCGGGGTGACCGCCGGGGGAGAGGGCGGACTGCTCGGCATCGCGACGTCCCCCGACTTCGCCGCCGACCACCTCCTCTACGCCTACCACAGCACCGCCACCGACAACCGGATCGTCCGGCTGCGCTACGACCCGGAGCAGCCCGCAGGCGCCCGGCTCGGCGCCCCCGACGTCCTGCTGGCCGGCATCCCGCGCGGCCCGCGGCACAACGGCGGCCGGATCGCCTTCGGCCCGGACGGGTTGCTCTACGCCACCACCGGCGACAGCGGCACTCCCGCGCTGGCCCAGGACAAGGGCTCGCTCGGCGGCAAGATCCTGCGGCTCACCCCCGACGGCGCACCCGCCCCGGGCAACCCGTTCCCCGACTCGCCCGTCTACTCCTACGGCCACCGCAACGTCGAGGGCATCGCCTGGGACGACGGCGGCCGGCTCTGGGCCACCGAGTTCGGCGAGGACACCTGGGACGAGCTCAACCTGATCCGCCCCGGCGGTGACTACGGCTGGCCCGCCGTCGAGGGCGTCGGCCACGACCCCGCCTACCTCGACCCGGTCGTCGAGTGGCACCCGGCCGACGCCTCCCCGAGCGGCCTCGCCTACGCCGACGGCGCGCTGTGGGTGGCCGCCCTGCGCGGCAACCGGCTGTGGCGCGTCCCGATCACCGGCGACCGGCTCGCCGGGCCGCCGCAGGGCTTCCTCGACGGGGACTACGGGCGGCTGCGCACCGTCGTCGCCGACCGGGACGGCAGCCTCCTGCTGGCCACCGACAACACCGACGGCCGCGGCGAGCCCCGCCCGGGCGACGACCGGGTCCTGCGGCTGTCGCCGTCGCCGTAGCGGGTGCTGACGCCGCTGTCGCTGTCGCGTCGCCGCCGCCGCTGTCGCCGCTGTCGCCGCCGTCGCCGCCGTGGCGGCCGGGGGACGCCGGGCGGCCGGGGCCGGCAACCGGTCGCTCCCGCGGGGCCAGTGACCCCGGGTCCCCGGCCGCCCGTTCACTCGTTCGACGGGTTTGGGGGTCGTGGGCCGCCGTACGGGCACCCCCTCCGCGGTGGTGTGTCAGTGGGCCTCGCTACGTTCCTCGCATCGCTGACCAGCAGGTGGGAGGAGAACGGCCGTGGCATGGGTGGAAACGGGCGCGGGGGGCTACCGCGTGACGCTCGACGGGGAGGGGCGGGTGGTCTGCCGCAACGCGGCGGGCCGCGAGCTGAAGTCCCTGCCGCCGAAGCTCGGTGACGACCCGGTGGTCGCCCAGCTGAAGCAGCTCGCCGAGTGGCTGGCCGCGCACGAGCGGAGCTGCCTGGACGACGTCGAGCGGTGGATGGTGCGCTCCCTGCCGGTGCCCGCCGCCGTGCTCACCGAAGTCTGGGCGGACGAGGCCTGGCGGGCCGTCCTGCGCGACCTCGTGGTCACCGGCCCGGACGGCACCGTCGCCGGCTTCCTGCGCGGGGCGGACGCCGAGCGCGGCCTCGGCCTGGTCGACCTCGACGGCGACACCGTGCGCCTCACCGACGGCGAGGTCCTGATACCCCACCCGGTCCTGCTCCAGGACCTCGACGAGCTGCGCGAGTTCGCCGTCGAGCTCGGCGTCTCGCAGCGGGTCCAGCAGCTCTACCGGGAGGTCTGGCACCGCCCGGCCGAGCCACCGGCCGGCACCGAGGTCACCACCTACGCCGGCGGGCGCTACCGCGAGCTGCGCGAACTGGTCGGGCGCTGCGCCCGGCTCGGCCACCGGGTGCGCGGCGGCCACGCCGTCCAGACCGTGGTGGAGGCGGGCCGCAGCGTCGAGGCGCGCGTCTGGGTCGGCGACTACTACGAGTACGACGCCTGCGAGACGGGCGCACTCAGCTGGGCCGGGCCGGACGGCCGGGCCCTGCCGCTCGCCGAGGTCGGGCCGGTCGCCTGGTCCGAGGGCATGAGGATGGCCGCCGCGCTGCACGCCGGCCGCACGATCGAGGGGGAGGAAGCCGCATGACCGCCACCGCGTCCCACCAGCAGGCCGCCCGGGGCACCGCCGCGCACGAGCGCCTGCTCGACGCCGGGGCCGTGCTGCCGCCCGGCACCGTGCCCGGCGCCGGCCGCCCCGACAGCGCCGCCGACGTCCTCACCGCCCGCACCTACACCCACCCCGCGCTCGACGGCCGGCGGATCGTCCGGCTGGTCCCCGGCGCCCTCGGAGCGGCCGAGGACCTCGCCGTCGACTTCCTCGGGCTGGCCCCCGACGGCGCTCCCGCCGAGGTCGGCCAGGTCCGCCAGGAGGCGCTCGGCTTCCCCGCCTGGGCGCTGGTCCACGACCCGGCCAACGGACACCACGCGCTCGCCCTGGTCAAGGAGATGGAGCGGCTCGGCCGCCAGGCCAGGTCCAAGCCCGGCGCCGCCAAGGACGGCTTCGAGGAGCTCGCCACCCGGCTGGGCCGGGCCGTCCCGCACTTCCTGCCCACCTTCTGCGAGGAGGTCGGCCGGATCTTCCTCGCCCACGGCAACCAGACCTACGCCGCCGGGTACTTCGGCAAGGCCCGCGAGGCCGAGCGCACCCACGGCCTGGCCGTCGACGAGGAGCGGCTGCGCGCCGTCTTCCTGGAGTTCGCCCTCGCCGGCGCCCTCACCGTCAAGTCCCTGCGCCAGTACGTCAAGGAGCTCGCCGGCCGGCTCGACCCGGTCACCGCCTGGGAGCGCTTCCGCCAGCTCTGCACCGAGCGCTCCGCGGCCGGCATGGCGCCCTACGCCGGGATCGCCGAGGACGCCCGCGCCCTCCTCCGGGCCGCCGGGCTCGACCGCACCGAACACGAACAGGCCCTGCTCGCCGAACTGCTGGCCGCCCCCGGCGCCAACCGGGCGCCCGCCGCGTTCTGGAAGTCCTGGCACGGGGCGCTGCTCGAACTCGGCACCCGCGACCGGGCCACCCGGGCCCGCCTGCTGGAGCTCACCCCCGACCCGGGCGGCAACGACCCGGCCGCGCAGGACGCCGGCTGGCTCGCCGTCCTCGCCGGGACGGGCGCCGAACAGCTGCTCACCGGTCCGCGCCCGGAGGGTGCCGAGCCCGCCGCGGCCTGGCTCCAGCGCTGGACCAACCACCTCGGCCGCGGCTGGCGCAGCCGGCCCGGCTGCGCCGCCACCGTCGCACTGGCCGGCCGGATGGCCGAGCGGCTGCGGGCCGACGGCGTCCCGGTGGACCTCCACACCGGCGTCCGCCGCAGCCACACCCAACTCGACCTGCTCGACCGGCTGCTCGCCGACGGCGTCCCGGTCGCCGACCCGGCCCCCGAGCACCGCTTCGAGCTCAAGGGCTGGGTCGAGCAGTGCGGCCCCGCCGGCGCGACCCTCGCCGCCGTCGCCGCCGACCCGCGCTTCCGGCCCGCCCTGCGCGCCGCCACCCCGGCCGCCTGGGACGCCGCCGTCACGCACCAGGTACCGGCCCTGCCGCTGCTGCGCGAGCTGCTCGCCGAGTGGGCCGAGCAGCGCGCCGAGGAGCTCTCCGCCGTCCGCGGCCTGGCCGCCGCCACGGATCTGGTCCGCGCGCTGACCCCGCACCGCACCGCGATCCGGGACGTCGCCCCGGCCGCCGCCGAACGGATCGCCGCCCTCGACGTCGCAGGCCTCCTCGCCGCGGCCCTCGGCGCCGGCATCCTCGACGAACTCGGCTGGCCCGCCCTCGAAGAGGCCCTGGCCGCCCTCGCCGACCCGGTGGACGGTGCCGACCCGGACGCCCGGCCCACCGACACCCCCGGCCACACCGCCGGCGGCCTCCTCGGCCTGAGCGTCGAGGACTCCTGGCCGCAGCTGATCCTCACCCGCCACGACAAGGCCGTCGTGGTCGGTCCGCAGGGCGTCGTCCTGGAACACACCCTGCGGGTGCCCAAGCTGGAGAGCTGGAACCGGCCCCGGCTGCGCCACGTCGACGGCGAACTCCTCGTCGTCTGGCAGCAGGACGGCAAGCAGCGGGGCTACTGGTCCAGCCGGCCCGACGAGACGCTCGAACTCGGCGGCGAGCACATCGCCGGCTACCACTACGGCGACCGCACCCCGGAGACGCCCTCCCTGCCACTGCCCGGCGGCGGCCGCACCACCGGCGAGCGCCCGCTGCACCCCGGCGACACCCGGCTGCCCGCCGAACACCGCGTCCTCGGCGACGGCACCGGCCACTGGACGCTGCGCCACGGCCAGGGCGGCCCCGCCCTGCGCGAACTCGACCCGCACACCGGTGCGCTCGGCCGCACGGCCGAACCGCCGATCGTCGCCGCCACCTCGGCGGCCGGCCGGCTGGACACCGCACGCACCCGGCTGCTGCCGCTCCAGCCGGGCCTGGAGGGGACGCCGCTCGGCACCGACGGCACCGTGCTCGGCAGCTGGGTCCGGATCGACCCCGGGCGCGCCGTCACCACCGGCACCGCCGCCGGCGAGGCCATCGTCCTGCCGTTCACCGGCCGCCACCCGGGCGCCGTCCCGGTCGGCCGCCTCACCCTCCCCGGCCGGGCCCGACCGGTCGTCACCGAGAACGGCGGCGACGCCCTCGCCCTGACCCTGCCCGACCTGACCGCCGACACCGACCGCACCGCGGACCTGCGCCCCTGCCGGGCCGGTGACCTCGCGGCCGCCGGCACCGCACTCGTCCCGCCGCTCGAGCACTGGCACGCCCTGCGGCCCCGCGACGAGGCCGGCTCGCGCGTCCTGCGCACCGTCGACGCCGAGCGGGCCGCCCGACTGATCGACGCCGCCTGGCCCGTCGACACCGAGCCGGTGCCCGAGGAGGACCAGCGCTGGATCACCACCCAGGGCGTGCGGCGGCCGGTCGCCCAGCGCGGCGACGCCCGTCGCACCCTGCCGGTCCGGGCGGTCGGCGACGTCCTGCCCGGCATCGGCCACCCGCTGCTGCTCGCCGGGGTCGCCGGCCTCGCCCGCGCCGCCGCCGACCTGCTCTACCGGACGGCCCGCTTCGTCCCGCAGCCCGAGGCGGAGAAGCCCTCCCGGGCGGAGGCGGCCGAACTCCGGCCCGACCACGGGCGTGACCACGACCTGCGCGACGCCGTCGCCACCCTGCTGCCCGACGTCGGCGGCTTCGGCGGCTGGGGCACCGCGCGCTGGCGGGTGGTGAACAACCTGCGCACCGTCACCGCCGTCCTCGCCGACCCGCCGGCCGCCGCGGGCGACGGCTGGAGCACCCCGGCCACCGTCACCCTGCAGGGCGGCGACGACAGCCACGCCTGGCTGCACCTGCTCGGCCGCCTCGACGTCCTCGCCTACGCGGCGGCCGCCCCGCTCACCACGCCGGAGCACCGCTCCAGCCTGCTCCTGCTGCTCGGCGAGCTGACCGGCGGCGTGCTCGCCGACCGCGGCGCCACCCTGCGCGAGACGGTGCTCGCCGAACCCGAGGACACCGGCACCGCCCGCCGGGCCGGGGACCACCGCCAGGGCCAGGTGCTGCGCCGCGGCGCACGCACCGTCGTCATCCTCGGCCGGCAGCACACCCACGACGGCACCTCGCACTGGCTCGCCGCCGACCACGACCCGAGCGGCGAGTTCGGCCCGGTGGCCCACTTCACCACGGTCCGGGAACGCGGCACCGAGGAGCGGATCGACGCCGCCTGGGCCACCGCCTTCCGGCGGGCCGTCACCGAGTACGGGGGCGTCCCCCGGCAGCCCGCCCGCGGCACCGCCTTCGGCGAGCTCACCGGGATGGGCGCCGCCCGCGCCGGCCTGCTGCTCAGCCCGCCGCCCGCGCTCTTCCACTGGAACAGCTCCGTCCTGCCCGCCGAGCGCCTCGCCGAGTACGGCCTCAAGGCCACCGAGGCCAAGGCCGCCCGCAACTGGCTGCGCGGGCACCCCCGGGACGGCCTCGCCGCCGTGTGGGGCGCCCTGCTGCCCGCCGACCCGCAGGCCCTCTGGACGGAGGGCCCCGACCTCCAGGCGGGGGCCGCCGCCTGGGTGCGGCACTTCGGACGCCTCGTCACCCTGCCCGAGGCCGACCAGGCCAACGTCAAGGGCGCGCGGATCGAGCACGTCGAGACGGTGCTCAACCCCGCGCGGAGCCCGTGGCTCACCCGCACCACCGCCTTCCGGCCCACCGACTCCGGCCTGGCCGCCGAGGACCCGAGCGCCGCACCCGACGCCGGGGACATCGGCCACACCCTCGCCGCGCTGCGCTGGCTCGCCTACCACCTGCCCGCCGACAGCCCGCTGCGTCCGCTGCTGCCCACCGCTGCCGAGGCCCTGCGCACCCGCCTCGCCGACCCGGAGCTGCTGCTCGACTTCCACCTCGTCCACACCGACAAGGGCGGGTCGCTGGCGGCCGTGCTGCGCCCCCACTTCGGCCTCCCGGCCGAGGGCGGAGCCGATCCGGACGGGCTGGTCCGCTGCGGTCCGGCCCTCGTCCTGACGCCCTACCACAACGAGTACGAGCGGGTCTGGCTGCGCCCAGCCGGGCTCACCGGGCCCGACGACCCGGTGCTCGACCTGCTCGCCGGGCTCGGCCAGGGCTACTACTTCGGCACCGAGCGGGTTGCCATCGCGGCCGTCCTGCGCGGCGACGCGGAGCGCCTCGCCGGATCCGGTGCCGCCGCCGTCCCCGCCCCGGCCGACACCGTCCCCGCCCCGGCCGACACCGAGGGCCCCGCGTGGCTGCAGAACCCGCAGTTCACCGTGCCCGCGCTGGTCACCGAGGCGGCCCGCACCCACGGCCTCGGCGAGGACGCGGCCGCGCTCTACCTCCAGCTGCTCGCCCTTCCCGACCCCACCGACCGCAACGTCGCCCGCTGGACGGGCTGGAAGCCCGCCCGGCTCAAGCGGGCCCGCGCCGAACTCGCCGGCACCGGGCTGGTCCTGGAGGCCAAGCGGGCCCGGGCCGGGCGCTCGCTCTTCCTGCCCGGCGGCTGGCAGGAGGCCAGGTCACCCGCCCTGCCCGTCGAGACCTGGAAGGCCGCCCTGTACGGGCCGACCACCCACGACGCCGCGCTGCCGCTGCAGCCCGTCCCGGAGCTGTTCGCCCGGGCCTGGCAGCGGACGGTCGAGGGCGACACCCCCGGCTACGAAGAGCTCCGGACCAGCAAGCGCAGGAAGGCCCGCCGATGAGCACCACCACCGCCACCACCGCCCCGGGCGGGGCCGACGGCACCGTCGCGGTCCGCCAGACCGTCCCGCCCGAGGAGCGGTACGCCGCCGAACTGGAGTTCCTGGCCGCGCACGACACCGGCCCGCGCCCGCCCGGCTGGCGGCTCACCCCGCGCGCCGTCGTCACCTTCGTGATGGGCAGCGACGGCGAGAAGCTCAAGGCCGGCCGCCGCGGTCTGGTCGTGGAGCAGAAGTTCGTCGGCGAGCGGGCCCTCGTCGAGCGCTGCGTCGTCACCCTCGCCGGGGAGCGCGGCCTGCTGCTCGTCGGCGAGCCGGGCACCGCCAAGTCCATGCTCTCCGAACTGCTCGCCGCCGCCGTCTGCGGCACCAGCGCGCTCACCGTCCAGGGCACCGCCGGCACCACCGAGGACCAGCTGAAGTACGGCTGGAACTACGCCCTGCTGCTCGCCAAGGGGCCCAGCCGGGAGGCCCTCGTCCCCTCCCCGGTGCTCACCGCGATGACCACCGGGGCGGTCGCCCGCGTCGAGGAGGTGACCCGCTGCCTGCCCGAGGTGCAGGATGCCCTGGTCTCCCTGCTCTCCGAACGGCGCATCGCCGTGCCCGAGCTGGCCGGGAGCCCGGACGGGCAGCTGCACGCCGCCGCCGGCTTCACCCTGATCGCCACCGCCAACCTGCGGGACAAGGGCGTCAGCGAGATGTCCGCGGCGCTCAAGCGGCGGTTCAACTTCGAGACGGTCGGCCCGATCGGCAGCCTCGCCGCCGAGGTCGAGCTCGTCCGCCGGCAGTCCACCGCCGCCGTCGCCCGCGCCGGAGCGCCCTACGCGGTGGACGACGCCGTCCTGGAGGCCCTGGTCACCGCCTTCCGCGACCTGCGCACCGGGCGCTCCACCGAGGGCTGGGACGTCGAACGCCCCTCCACCGTGATGAGCACCGCCGAGGCGGTCTCCGTCGCCACCGCCCTCGGCGTCACCGCCGCCTACCTCCCCGACGGCGGCGACCTGCTCGGCCGCCTCCCCGGCCAGCTCATCGGCGTCGTCCGCAAGGACGACCCGGCCGACGCCGCCCGGCTGCTCGGCTACTGGGACGGCCCGGTCCGCCGCCGCGCAGAACAGGGCGCCGCCACCTGGCGCACCCTGTGGGACCTCCGCCCGGCACTGGAGGCCTGATCCGATGAGCAGCGCGGTGACGCCCGCCCCGGCAGTCCCCCTCGGCCCGGCACGACCGGACGGCCCAGCACGACCGGACGGCCCGGCGCCCGCAGGCGGTGCCGGCCCGGACGACCCGCACCGGGCCGTCCGGGCGGAGGCCGACCGGCTGGCCGCCTCCGGCACCGACCGGCCCGGGCCCTACCTGATCGGCGTGCGTCACCACGCGCCGTCGCTCAGCGCGGTCGTCCCCGCGCTGCTCGACGCGGCCCGACCGGAGGTGCTGCTGGTCGAACTCCCCGCCGAGTTCCAGCCCTGGCTCGGCTGGCTGGCGGACGAGGCCACCGAGGCACCGGTCGCCCTCGCGGCCGCGCCCTCCGGCCCCGAGGAGGCCGGGGGCGCCGACGGCCCCGCCTTCTACCCGTTCGCGGACTTCTCCCCGGAGCTGGCCGCCCTGCGCTGGGCGCGCCGCAACGGCGTCGAGGCGGTCGCCTGCGACCTCCCGCTGGCACACCGCGGCACCGCCGGCGGCGATGCTCCGGCCACCCCCGGAGGGCGGGGAGCCGGCGCACCCGCCCCCGGGGAGCCCGGCGTCGCCGACGCGCTGCGCCGGCGGCTCTCCGGACGCGACACCGACGACGACCTGTGGGACCGCCTGGTCGAGACGGCCGCCCCCGGCTCCACCCCCGAGGCGGTCCGGCGCGCCGCCCTGCTGGTCGGCTGGGCGCTGCGCCGCGACGCCGCGGCCGGCCCCGGGGTCGACGGGTACGACCTGCGGCGCGAGGTCTGGATGCGGTCCCGGATCCGGGCCGCCGCGGCGGGCGGCCGCCGGGTCGCCGCCGTGGTCGGCGCCTTCCACGCCCCCGCGCTGCTCGACGATCCCGAGCTCCCGGGCGCTCCCGACCTCCGCGACGCTCCCGGCCGGCCGGCCGTTCGCACCGCCGAGGCGGAGCTGTCCGGCCCGGGCCACGTCCTCTCGCTGATCCCCTACACCTACCCGCTGCTGGACGCCCGCTCCGGCTACCCGGCCGGCATCCGCGACCCGGAGTGGCAGCACACCGTGCTGGACGCCGCGGGAGACCCGGAGCGCCTCGCCCGGGCCCTCACCACCACCGCGGTCCGGATCTGCGCCGCCCTGCGCGACCAGGACCACCCCTCCGGGCCGGCCGACGCCCGCGAGATCGTCCGCCTCGCCGGGGACCTCGCCCGCCTGCGCGGTCACGCCGCCCCCGGCCGCGGCGAACTCGTCGAAGCCGTCCAGACGGTCCTGGCCCAGGGCGAGCCCCTCGGCCGCGGCCGTGCCGTCGCCCGGGCGTTGGAACGCGTCCTGGTCGGCACCCGCACCGGCCGCGCCACCCCGGCGGCCCCGCGCAGCGGCCTCGCCCCCGCCGTCGAGCGCCTCCTCGACGACCTCGGCCTGCCCGGCCCCGCCGACCCGGGCCCCCGGGAGGTACGCCTCGACCCGCTGCGCACCCCGCTGGACCGCCGCCGCGAGATCCTGCTCCGGCGCCTCGCCGCCTGCGGCGTCAGCTACGCCGACCCGGTCCCGACCGCCGGCGCGGGCGGCACGGAGGCCATCGGCACCCGCTGGCGCCTCCACTGGACCCCGGCCACCGCCGCCGTGCTCACCGTCGCCGGCACCCGTGGTGTCACCCCGGCGCAGGCCGCCGAGGGTGCCCTGCGCGAACGCCTGCGCGAGGAGCCGACCGCCCGCGAGGTCGTCCAGGGCCTCGCCGACGCGGCCGCCTGCGGTCTGCCGGTGCTCGCCGACACCCGCCTCGGCCAACTCGCCGCCGTCCTGCCCGCCTCCGGGACCCTCCCCGACCTCCTCGACGCCCTCGCGCTCCTCGACCGCCTGCTGGCCGGCCACGTCGCCGGCTACCCCGTGCCCGGCGGGCCGCCGGCGGGCGCCCCGGTCGGCGCGGACGGTGTCGAGGCTGCGGACGACGCCGGGGGCGGCGCCCCCGCCCCGCCCGGTGCGGGCACGGCCGCACGGCTCGGCGCGGTGCGCGAGCTGCTGACGGTCGCGGCCGTGCGGCAGTTGGAGGGCCTCGGCGGGTCCGACGATCCGGCGGACGCCCGCGCGCTGGTGGAGCTGGCGCGGCGGGCGGACCGCGACGGCGGCCTGCGGCTGGGGAAGGTGCTGGCCGACCTCGCCGACCACGGCAGCCCGATGGTGCGCGGTGCGGCCGGCGCGGTCCGGGTGCTGCTGGGCCAGGAGCCCGCGGCGGCCCTGGGCGGCCGGGCGGCCTCCTGGGTGGACGGCGCGACCGGTCCGCAGGCCCGCCACGTGCTCGGGCGCGGACTGACCGGCCTGCTGACGGCGGCCGAGGGTCTGTTCGACTCCGCACCCGAGGCCCTCGAACCGCTGCTGGAGCGGGTCACCGCGCTGCCGGACGCAGCTTTCCTGGACCGGCTGCCGGCCCTGCGCGGCGGCTTCGACACCCTCAGCCCGGCCGCCCGGGAGCGCCTGCTGACGCTGGTGGAGGAGCGCCTGGGCGCCCGGCTGACGGGCCTGCCCGAGGACGTCGACCCCGCCGTGGTCGCCGGCTGGGTCCGCGCGGACCTCGCCGCCCGCGCGGCCCTGGCCCGCCGCGGCCTGCTGCCGACGCCGCCCGCTGAGCCCCCGGGCCCGGCGCCATCACCGGCCCCGGCACCATCTCCGGCCCCGGCACCCGGCCCGGCCCACACCCTCGCCCCCGCCGAGCGCTGGCGGCTGCTGCTCGGCCGCCCGGGCCGCGGAGGCCTGAGCGGTCGGGGATCCCGACTCGCCACCGCCCTCGACGAGCTGTACGGCACCGGCCACGGCGAGGGGTCCGGCCCGGGTCTGGACAGTCGCGCCGGCCGGGGCGGCCGCGAGGCGCCCTACCCGGGGGTGCGGGAGTGGGCCGAGGAGCTCTCGGCGCTGTTCGGGCCGGGCATCCGGGAGGAGGTGCTGGCGGCCGCGGTCGCCCAAGGGCGCACCGACGCCCTGGAGGCGATCGAGCCGGGTGCCGTCCGCCCCTCGGTCGACCTGCTGCGCACGGTGCTGGAGCACGCGGGCGGGCTGCCGGAGGCGCGGATCGCCCGGCTGCGCCCGCTCGTGCGCCGCCTGGTGGACGAACTGACCCGCGCGTTGGCGACCAGGCTGCGCCCGGCCCTGACCGGCATCAGCGTGCCGCGTCCGACCCGCCGCCCGGGCGGTCGGCTGGACCTGGACCGGACCATCCGGGCCAATCTCGCCACCGCCCGCCCGTCGGACGGCGGCGGCACCCTGATCGTGCCCGAGCGCCCGGTGTTCCGGACCAGGGCCCGGCAGGCGGCCGACTGGCGGCTGGTCCTGGTGGTGGACGTCTCCGGGTCGATGGAGGCGTCCACGGTCTGGGCCGCGCTGACGGCCTCGATCCTGGCCGGGGTACCGGCGCTGAGCACCCACTTCGTGGCCTTCTCCACCGAGGTCGTCGACCTGACCGAGCGGGTGGAGGATCCGCTGAGCCTGCTGCTGGAGGTGCGGATCGGAGGCGGCACCAGCATCGCGACCGGCCTGCGCTACGCGCGGAAGCTGGTGTCGGTGCCCTCCCGGACACTGGTCGTGGTGGTCAGCGACTTCGAGGAGGGCGGCCCGCTGGGCGCGCTGCTGGCCGAGACCCGGGCGCTGGTGGACTCGGGCGTGCAGCTGCTGGGCTGCGCCGCGCTGGACGACTCCGGCACGGCCCGCTACTCGAAGGCGGTCGCGGGCCGGCTGGTCGCGGCCGGCATGCCCGTGGCGGCGCTGAGTCCGCTGGAACTGGCCCGTTGGGTGGGGGAGAAGGTGCGATGAGCGTGTCCGAACAGGCGGTCGGCTGGCCGGCGGTCCGGCCGGAGGTGGTCGCCGAGGTGGTGGCCGGGTTGAGCGTCCGGCTGCAGAAGCGGCTGGACGCCGCGGCGGCGAAGCTGGCGGAGCGCCCGGTGCTGCGCACCGGCGACGAGTGGCGGGTGGAGGTGGACGAGGAGGCGGCGCTGGTCCTGCACGCCGCGGGTGCGGTGGTGGCCGACCAGGCCGACGTCCGCTGCGGTTGTCTGCTCGCGCCCTCCTGCGTGCACCGGGCGGCGGCCGTCATGCTCTGCCCGCTGGCCGAGGAACCCGTCGAGGAACCCGCCGGGGAGTCCGCCGCACCGGCCCCGGCCGGCCCCGAACGGACCGGAGCCGAGCCCGTCGACCCCGAACCGACCGGCACCGAGTCGGCCGACCCCGAACCGACCGGCACCGAACCGACCGGCACCGCCCTGACCGGCACCGAGTCGGCCGCCGCCCGCCACCTCCACCGCGCCGGGTGCGCGATCCTGGCGGCGGGGGTGAGCGGCGCGGGCGCCGTCGCCCAGGCCGAGCTGTTGCGGGCGGCCCACCGGGCCCGGCTGGCCGGTCTGTACCGCCCGGCCGCGGCCGCGGTCACCGTGGTGACCAGGGTCCGCGCGGCCCGGTCCGGGGCACCGGAGTACCGCCTGGCGGACCTGGTGGCCGGTCTGCGCGAGCTGCTCGCCCTCACCACGGCGCTGACCTGCGGCGTCGGCCCGGTGGCCGGGCTGCGCGGCACCGCCCGTCAGGTGTACGAGGAGGAGGGCGGGCTGCGGCTGCACGGGCTGTTCGCCGAGCCGGTGCTGACGGCCACCCACGCGGGCGCGCTGAGCTGGGCGGTGGACGCCGCGGGCCGGCTGAGCACGATCGCCGAGGTGGTGCCGCACGGGGACGCGGCGGCGGCCGCCGCGCAGGCGGTCGGGGCGGGCAACCGGGCGGTCCGGCTGGGTGAGGCACAGCTCAGCCACCGGGAGTTCAGCCGGGCGGGGCTGCTCGTCCAGGGCGCGACCAGGTCCGCCGCCGGGCGCCTGGGCGCGGGTGCCGCCGTCCGGGCCGTGCGGGCGTCGGGCGCGGCGTGGACGGCGGAGCCGGTGGCGGCGCTCTGGGCCGAGCCGGCCGCCGTCCAGGTGGCACGGGCGCTGGAGGCGGAGGAGGAGCCGCACGACACCCGGCGGGCCGGGAGCGACCTGCTGTTCCTGGACGTGACGCTGCTGGGCGCCGTGCCGGACGGCCCGGGCGGCGCACCGCAGCTGCTGGCCCGTTGCACGGACGGCGCGGAGGATGGGCACGGTGCGGACGCCGGTCCCGGCGCGGACGGGCCGGGCCTGCTGCTCGCGCTGCGGCCGGGGCACGAGCACCCGGGGCTGGCCTTCCGGGCGAACCTCGCCCTGCTGGCCACCGCGCCCGGCCTGCGGCTGCGCGTGATCGGGCGCCTGGAGCGCGCGGAGCGCCCGGCGTTGCGCCTGCTGGCGATCGGCACGCCCCCGGCGCCGCCCCGGGCCCCCGGCGACCACGACCCGCAGGGTGCCCCGGCCCTCGCCCTCCCCGTGGACCGGGCCGACCGGGTCAACCTCGGCCTCGAACGCCTCCAGACCGCCGACCTGGCCGGCGCGGACCGGACGGCTGCCGCCCCCACCGGCCCCGCCCCCACCGGCGCCGCTCCTCGTGACCTCCCCGCCGCGGCGCCCTACGGCCCGCCGGTGCACGTGCTGGGCCGCCGGGTCGACCAGACGGTCACCACCGGGCGGCACGCGACGGCCCCGAGTGCGGCCACGGCGGCGGCCGACCGCGAGCTGCTGCGCGCCGCCGGGCTCGGCACGGCCGCCGAGCTGCTCGACGTCCTGCGGTCGGCGGCGGCCGACCAGCGGCGCGACGTGTTCGGCCGGGTGGTCGCGGACGACCACGAGGCCTTCGCCGGAGCATGGTTGGCGGCGGCCTGCTACACCGAGGCGGTGACCACCGCGCTCTGCGCCGCCGGCTGGTCGGGGGAGGCGGACCGGGTTCCGGCCGCGGAGGGGAGACCGGAGGGGAGGCCGGAGGAGATGCCCGCGGGGAGCTAATTGCACGGACAGGTAATCGGCGTCGGCTGGCATACTGGTCGCAGCCGGAGCGTTGTGGGAAGCACGGCGGCACCGGAGGACGGAAGGGACGGCGGGCGATGGGGATCCGTGACGACGCGGCCGAGGTCCGGGCCCGTGGCTGGCGGACGCTCGCCGCGCTGCACGGCCTGATCGAGACCGCCCTGGAGAAGGCGCTCCAGTCGGAGCACCGGCTCTCGGTGGTCGAGTACACCGTGCTGGACGCGCTCTCGCGCCAGGACGGGTGGCACATGCGGATGCAGCAGCTGGCCCGCGCCGCGGCGCTGAGCAGCAGCGCGACCACGCGGCTGGTCACCCGGCTCGAGGACCGCGGGCTGCTCGCCCGCTACCTCTGCGCCGACGACCGGCGCGGCATCTACACCGAGCTGACTCCCGAGGGCCGCACCCTGCTGGAGGCCGCCCGTCCGGTGCACGACGCGGCCCTGGAGGCGACCCTGGCGCAGGCCGCCGAACTCCCCGAACTGGCCCCGCTGGTGCGCGGCCTGGCCGAGCTCGACGACGAGGCCACCGCGGAGGCCGGCCCCGGGCTGGCCGCCGCCCGGGCCTGACCGCCGCCCGGGCCGACCGAGGCCGGGCCGCGAGGGTCTGCCGGGTCTGCCGGTCGCGGTGGCCCCGGTGGCCCCGACGGTCGGCGGGTGCTCAGCGTCGACCGGCGGCCAGGGCGTCCTGGCGGACCCGGTCGAGCAGGGCGAGCAGCAGTTCCTTGCTGGACGAGCGCTCCCGGACGTCGCAGAGCACGATCGGGACTTCGGGGCCGAGGTCGAGGGCGCGGCGGACGTCCTCGGGGCTGGCGTCGCGCCGGCCGTGGAAGCAGTTGACGCCGATCGCGAACGGGATGCCGCGCTGCTCGAAGAAGTCCACGGCGGCGAAGCTGGACTCGAGCCGCCGGGTGTCGGCGAGGATGATCGCCCCGAGCGCGCCGAGGGCGAGGTCATCCCACATGAACCAGAACCGGAACTGGCCGGGGGTGCCGAACAGGTAGAGCACCAGGTCCTCGCGGACGGTGATCCGCCCGAAGTCCATCGCCACGGTGGTGGTGGACTTTCCCTGGACACCGTCGAGGTTGTCGATCCCGATGCTGGCGCGGGTCATCCGCTCCTCGGTCTGGAGCGGTTCGATCTCGCTGACCGATCCGACCATGGTGGTCTTGCCGACGCCGAAGCCACCGGCGACGAGGATCTTGACCGCGCCCGGCACCAGGCTCTGGGTCGTCAATTCGGGTCTCCTGGAGTGCTGCTGGAGTGTGCGGAGAGCTGGGGAGGACTGGGCGGAGCTGGGGAGAGCTGCGGGGAACGGTCGGCAGCCGCCCGGTCAGAGCCGGCGGACGCCTTCGATCACGGCCTGGATCAGCGCGATGTCCGGTGCCTCGGCGAGCGCCACCGGGGCACGGGTGAGGATCAGCCGGGCCTCGGCGAGGTCGTCCAGCAGCACCTTGACCACGCTCACCGGCAGGTCGAGCGTGGCCGCGATCTCGGCCACGGCCAGCGGGCGTTCGCGGCACAGGTCGATGATCGCGGCCGGCTCGGGGGTGAGCTGGCTGGTGTCGGTGCGCGGGTCCGCGGTGACCACCAGGGTGATCAGCGCGAAGCCGTCACGGACCGGACCGGTACGCCCGTTGGTGATGGCGTAGGGGCGGACCAGATGGCCTGCGTCCTTGTCGTAGAACCAGGCCTCGTCGGCGTCGGCGGTCACGCACCGCCACCCGCGCCGGCCTGGCCGGCGTCGCTGCGCGGCGCCGCGGTGAGGTACTGGCCGACCTGCTTGACCAGCATGTTGATCTCGTAGGCCATCAGCCCGGCGTCCACCTGCTCGCTGGTGAGGACGGCGAGCCGGGCGCCCTGGCCGGCGGTGGTGACGAAGAGGAACAGCTGGTCCATCTCGACCACGGTCTGCCGGACCCGGCCCCCGTTGAACCGGTGCCCGGCGCCGCGGGCGAGGCTCTGTAGGCCGGAGGCGACGGCCGACAGGTGCTCGGCGTCGGCCCGGTCGAGGCCCTGCGACATGCCGACCAGCAGGCCGTCCTCGGAGAGGACGATGGCGTGGCGGGTCTCGGGGACCCGCGCCACCAGCTGGTCCAGCAGCCAGTTGAGGTCGCGCTGGGTGTCGGTGTGCTGCGTCATCACTGCTGATCCTTGGCTTCCTGAACGGCGGAGGCTTCCTGGGCGGCGGCGGGTGCGGCCGGGGCGTGCGGCGCGGCCGGCGCCTGGGGGGCGGCGGGCGTGGCGGGCCCGTCCGGTTCGTGGTCGGCCGCGCGGGCGGTCCGGGTGCCGCGCTGGATGGCGGCCATGGTGGCGCGCGAGCGCTGCGGTGACGGGTCGTCGATCTCGGCGCCGAGGTGCCGGGGGCCGGTCCGCGGGGCGTTCGCCGGGCCCGTCTGGGCCGGGAGACCGGCCGCCGGGGGCATCATGGCGCCGGGCGCGTTGGCCTCGCGGAGCTGCTCGGCGAGGCTGGCGTTGCGGACCCGCTGCGGCAGGATCCGCGGGGTGCGCAGCTCGCCGTCGGGCCCGTGCTCCAGGGGGGCCTCCTCGGCTCGCTCGTGGGTGGGCGTGCCACGGTCGGAGCCGACGCCGTCGAAGGGCGGCCCGGCGGGTTCGACCGCGGTGTCCGGTCCGGTGGCCGGCTCGCCGCCCGGGAGGTCGTACGGCCTCGGCATGGCGGGCCGGGGGACGACCACCGCACCGGGCAGGCCGGGGATCTCGGCGCCGACCGGCAGCCCGCCGTTGGCCGGGGCCTGGGCGGTGCCGTCCTCGGGCCCGGGGTCCACGGGGTACTGGGCGAGCAATTCACCGATGATCACACCGCTGTTGCCCTCGCCGAGGATCCCGGGGCCGCCCGGCAGGCCGGGCAGACCCGGCACACCCGGCCCGTCGGGACCGCCCGGCGCACCCGGCAGACCCGGCAGACGGGGAACCCCCGGCGCATCCGGCGCTCCGGTGACCACCGCGGCGTCGGGACCCCCAGGGAGCCCGGGCGCACCGGCCGACCCAGCCGGACCGGCCGGGTCGGACCCGCCGTCCCGGCCCGGAGCGCCCGTGCCCCCGGGAGCCGCGCCGGGCTCCCCGCCCAGCAGCCCGCCGAGCACCCCGGCCAGCGCGCCCGACAGCTCCGCGGCTGCGGCGTCGTCCGCCGTCGCCGTCGCCGTCGCCTCGGGCACCGGGGTCCGGGTGACCCGGGCGCCGGAGGGCAGCCCGGGCACCGAGGCCGGCTGCTCGGCCTGCTCCAGCAGCACCGACGGCACCAGCACCACGGCCCGGGTGCCGCCGTACGGCGAGGGCCGCAGGGTCACCTGGATGTCGTGCCGGGCGGCGAGCCGCGCGACGACGAACAGGCCCAGGCGCAGGTCGTCGCCGAGGGCGGAGACGTCCAGCTCGGGCGGGTTGGCCAGGTAGTCGTTGAGCCGCTCGTACTCCTCCTCGCCCATGCCGAGGCCGCGGTCCTCGACCTCGACGGCGAGGCCCTTGGTGACCTCCTGCGCGGAGACCTGCACCTGGGTGTACGGCGGGGAGAAGGTGGTGCCGTTCTCGATCAGCTCGGCGATGAGGTGGATGACGTCGGCGACGGCCTGCCCGCTGAGCGAGGCGCGCGGCACGCCCTGGACGACGACGCGGGCGTAGTTCTCGGTCTCGGAGACGGCGCTGCGCAGCACGTTGACCATCGGCACGGCGTTGCGCCAGCGCCGCGCGGGCAGGGCGCCGCCGAGGATGACGAGGTTCTCGGCGTTGCGCCGCATCCGGGTGGCGAGGTGGTCGACGGCGAACAGTTCGCGCAGCAGCTCGGGTTCCTCGTGCTCGCGCTCCAGGGCGTCGAGCATGCTGATCTGGCGGTGGATCAGGATCTGGGTGCGCCGGGCGATGTTGAGGAAGACCTTCTTGGTGCCCTCGCGGCCCTGGGCCTGGTGCACGATGGCGGCGACGGCGGCCTGGCGCACGGCGGCGAGGCCGTCGGTGGTCTGCTGGACCTCGTCGCCGGCGCGGCGGGAGGGCGACCAGGCGGGCGGGGTGGGCACCGGCTCACCGGCGCGCAGCCGGTCGACGACCTCGGGGATCTCCTGCTGGGCGAGCGCGAGGGTGTCGGAGCGCAGTCCGGACAGGCGGGCGGACAGCGCCCGGGCGGCCCGGACGCCGCGGACCAGGCTGACCAGCAGGACCAGCGCGACGACGGCGCTGCCGACGACCAGCGCGGTGCGGTGCTCGGCGTCGCGCAGCAGGTAGGCGGCGTAGCCCCAGGCGGCGGCGAGGCCCAGGCTGGGGACCAGCACGAGGGCGAGGAGGGAGCTGCGGAGCGAGCCGGACCGGCCGGCGCGGTGGCCCGTGCGGGGGGCCGATATGCCTGGCATCTGATTCCTTGTTGCAGGGCCGGGTCGCTGGGCCGAACGGCGGGTCGGCCCGTGCGCGGTTCGGCCGGGGCTTCAGGGCGCCACGGCCGGGGTGGCCGGACGGGTTGACGCGGTGTCATCGTCCGGACGGGGTGCAGCACGGCCGCCGACGGCAGGAACGCTACCAGCCCCAGGTGCCCTCATCGCAACATCAACTGACGATATGTGAACGGCTTCTGGCGTCGCCGCACAATTCCGGTCGAAGCGTTCGCCGACGCATCATCGCAGCTCAACTCGGTTCCGGGGGAACGAGTACGGCTCTCCGGGGGGCCAGGGGAGCCTCCCGGAGAGCCGTCAGGAACAGGTCAATCCGTCGCTATGCTGAACGTTCGCGGTCCTCCGCTGCCGCCGCACACGAACACCCGCTGCCGCACGCGGGCGCACCGCGGCCCGGCCGGACGGCGGCCGCCGGTCAGCCCGCCAGCGGTATCGGCACGATCTGCGCGCCGCGGAAGGCCTGCTCCTCCACCGCGGCCTCGTGCTGGGACAGTTCGGTCCACGCCCAGCTCGCCAGGCCGGACAGCTCCGCCGACCACTGCTTGCCGTAGGTGCCGCAGGCGACCTGGCCGAGCCGCAGCCGCTGGACGTCCGAGGTACCGGCCGGCGGGTAGACGTGAGTGGCGTCGCGCAGGTAGCGCTCGATGCCGAACTCCGTCTGCAGGCCCCGGGCCGCGTGGATCTCCATGGCGTTGCGCGCGGAGTCCAGCGCGTACTCGGTGTTGATGAGCTTGGCGTTCATCAGCTCGGCGTCGCAGGCCTTGCCGTGGTCGAGCAGGTGCGAGGCGTGGTACGCGGCCAACTTGGCGGTCATCAGCCGGGACTGCATCTCGCCGAGCTTGAGCGCGATGTTGGGCAGCTGGTTGAGCGGCTTGCCGTACAGCACCCGCTCCTCGGCGAAGCGCGCGGTGTCCTCGACGATCGCGACGTGGATGCCGAGGGCGACGGCGGCGAGGTTGAGCCGTCCGTACAGGGTCGAGGAGGAGTAGGCGACGTCCAGGCCCTGCCCCTCGCGGCCCAGCCGGTTGCCGACCGGGATGCGGCAGTCCTCGAAGACGATCTCGCCGAAGCTGAAGCCGTGCAGGCCGCTCTGCGAGCCGAGTTCCCCGGTGCGGAAGCCGGGGCGGTCGCTCTCCACCAGGAACGCGGACAGGCCCCGGCTGCCCTCGTCGGTGCGCAGGACCACGCCGTGCACGTCGCCGATGTGGGAGTTGCCGACGAACCACTTGCGGCCGTTGAGCACGTACTCGTCGCCCTCGCGGCGGGCGGTGCCGGCCATGCCCAGCACGTGGCCGCCGGACTCCGGTTCGGTGACGGCGATGGTCGGCAGGGACCGGCCGGAGGCGAACCGCGGCAGCCAGGCGCGCCGCTGGGCGGGCGAGCCGAAGTGGATGACCTTGGCGACGCCGAGCTGGGAGGCCTGGGCCATCGCGCCCATGGCGCCGCTGACCCGGGCCAGCTCCTCCACGATCACGGTCTTGGCGAGGTGCCCGAGCCCGAGTCCGCCGTACTCGCGCGGAATCGTCACACCGATCCAGCCCCGGCGGGCGATCTCCCGTGCGAGCTCGAACTCGACCGTTCGATCGGCCTCCATTCTGGCCACGTGCGGGCGTATCTCCTTCTCCGCGAACTCCCGGACCTCGACCCGGAGACTCTCGTGTCGCTCGTCGGTGAAGTAGTCCATCGCCATGCTGGGTCCTCTCGTTCAGCGGGTGTGTCGTGCCTCCGTCCGTGCCGTCGAAGCCGCTCCGGCCGCCCCCGGGAACAGGTGGGGTGTGTGGAGGTGGTGGCGGCCGACTGCCCCTTGCCATCGGGTGCGTGCGGAACTCGGGGCGGCCTTCCCAGGGTTGGGAATACCGTCCGTGTCTTCGGCAGGGCTCATTGTCATATGGGCCTCCTGTGCCGACCCAGAGTCGATCTTGGATTGGCGGGATTCGGTTCATCCTTACTCTGGGGTGTTTTGTCGTGACGCCAAGTGGGAAGTGATCTTCCCCCACTGTCGCCGCCTACTGAGCGTCCGTTCACGTGCAGCTTTGACTGTTCATCAGCAGGGGTGGTGAACCGGACCGGGAGCACCGCAGCGCCCGGATGTCTGATTACATGTGCGCCATGACTGATGTGATGAGCACTCAAGGCCAGTTCCCGGGTGCCCCCGGGGAGTCCGAGCGGACCCGCAGGCTGCGCAGCCTCGGTCTCAACGAACCGTCCGCGGACGAGGCCTTCGACCGCTTCGCCCACCTGGCCGCCAGCATCACCCGCGCTCCCATCGCGATGGTCAACTTCATCAACGACGAGCGCCAGATGTTCCGGGGGCTCTACATTCCGCCAAACTCCAACGACGCCGCCGTCGAAGAAGGCGCCTCGTGGGCCGATCGGGGCATCGCCTTCGACCTTCCCACCCGTCAGATGCCGCTGAGTCACGGCTTCTGCCCGCACGTCGTCGCCCAGCGCTCCCCCCTCGCGCTCGACGACATCCTCGCCTACCCCCGGTTCTCCGGAAACCCGGTCGTCGACGAACTGGGCGTGCGCGCCTACCTCGGCGCACCGCTCGTCGACGACACCAACACCGTCATCGGCACCGTCTGCGTCCTCGACCGGGAACCCCGGCAGTGGGGACGCGAACGGCTGCGCGACATCCAGCACCTCGCCGAGGCCCTGCTCTCCGAGATCCGGCTGCGCGACAACCTGCTCGCCCAGCAGCAGGAGATGTTCGCCGCCTTCGACGGCTCCCCGTTCCCCATCATGCTCACCGACGGCCCCGGCCAGGAGATCCGCTACGCCAACGCCCAGCACGCCGACACCTTCGGCGCGCCGGTGGCCTACGGCGCGATCGGCGTCGCCTACCCGCAGCTCGGCGCGGCCGGTCTCCAGCAGGCCGTCGCCGAGGCCTACCACACCGGGCGCAGCACCGTCCTCAACGACGTCCGGATCCAGTCGAGCCGGCCCGACGCCCAGCGCGGCCAGCAGATCTTCAGCTTCACCTGCACCCCGCTGCGGGTCGCGCGCACCGGCCAGGTCAACGGCGTCCTCACCGTCGGCATGGACGTCACCGCGCAGTCCCGCACCGAGGAGGAGCTCGGCACGCTGGCCGCCCTGCTCGTCGACCGGCTCCAGCAGAACGGCGCCACCCCCGCCGGCCGCCCGGGCATCGCCGGGGAGTCCGGCCTCGTCCTGCCGGGCTGAGCCGCCGATCCGACCCGTCGACCCGGAATCCGGCGGCGACGCAGCCGCCCGCATCCGCACCGTCACCACCACAGACCGCCCGGCGCACAGCGCACCGCGCCGGCGGGCACCGTCCACCACCGTGGCGGGGCGCCTCTCACCCCCGAGGAGAGGCTCCCCGCCACGGTGCCGTTGCGGACACCCCGCCCCCGGCGCGCCGGAGTTCGCGCACCACCGGACGGCCGGACGGGCTCCGGCCGCCGAGCCGGGGCCGCCCGCCTCGGGCCACCTGCCTCCGGCCACCCGCCGTGGGCCGACTGTCCCGGCACCCGCGCCGGCCCCGGCCCCGGCCCCCGACGCCGGGCCCGAGCGGGTGAACCGCCCACCGCCCGCCCCCGGCCGGCGCCCGCCCGACGGCCGCCGGTGGTAGGCATGGGCCGCATGGACTGGTTCGCCGCCCCCGACTACTGGCTCAGCCGGCTGCTCGTCCAGCGACTGATCGCCGCCCTCTACCTGACCGGGTTCCTCGCCGCCGCCGCCCAGTTCCGCCCCCTCATCGGCACCGACGGCATGCTGCCGGTGCCCCGGTTCACCGCCCGCGTCCCCTTCCGCCACGCGCCCGGGATCTTCCACCTCCACTACAGCGACCGCTTCTTCGCCGCCGTCGCCCTCGGCGGAGCCGCACTCGCCGCCGCCGTCACCGCCGGACTCGGTGACGCCGTCCCGCTCTGGGCCTCCGTCCTGCTGTGGGCGGTGCTGTGGTCCCTCTACCTCTCCATCGTCAACGTCGGACAGACCTGGTACTCCTTCGGCTGGGAATCGCTGCTGCTCGAGGCCGGCTTCCTCGCCGCCTTCCTCGGCAACGCCGACACCGCCCCGCCCGCCCTGGTGCTCTGGCTGATGCGCTGGCTGGTCCTCCGCGTCGAGTTCGGCGCCGGACTGATCAAACTGCGCGGCGACAGCTGCTGGCGCGACCTCACCTGCCTGCGCTACCACCACGAGACCCAGCCCATGCCCGGACCGCTCAGCTGGTTCTTCCACCACCTGCCCGACCCGCTGCACCGGATCGAGGCGGGCGCCAACCACGTCGTCCAACTCCTCGTCCCGCTCTGCCTCCTCCTCCCGCAACCGGTCGCGACCTACGCCGCCTGCGCCGTCGTCGCCACCCAGCTGTGGCTGATCGCCTCCGGCAACTTCGCCTGGCTCAACTGGCTGACCATCGCGCTCGCCCTCGCCGCCGTCGAGCCCTCCCGACTCGGCCTGCCCGCCGGGACCCACCCCCGCCCCGCCGCCCCGCTCTGGTTCGAGGCCCTGGTGGTCGCGCTGACCGTCGCCGTCGCCGTCCTCAGCTACTGGCCGGTCCGCAACCTGATCTCCCGCCGCCAGGTCATGAACCGCTCCTTCAACCGCCTGCACCTCGTCAACTCCTACGGCGCCTTCGGCAGCATCAACCGGATCCGCCAGGAGATCGTCATCGAGGGCACCGACGAGCCGCACCCCACCCCCCGCACGGTGTGGCGCGAGTACGGCTTCAAGGGCAAACCCGGTGACGTGCACCGCCTCCCGCGCCAGTACGCCCCCTACCACCTGCGGCTCGACTGGCTGATGTGGTTCGCCGCCATCTCGCCCGCCTACGCCCGCCCCTGGTTCCTGCCCTTCGTCGCCCGCCTGCTCGCCGGCGACCCGGCCACCCTGCGCCTGCTGCGCCACAACCCCTTCCCCGACGCCCCGCCGACCCACGTCCGGGCGACCCTCCACCTCTACCGGTTCACCGATTGGCGCGAACTGCGGCGCACCGGCGCCTGGTGGCACCGGACCGCCCTCCACGAGTACCTCGCGCCGGTCGACCTCGCCGCCCTCAGCCGCGCCGGCCACCGCCCGCCACTCGGCCGACGTACCCGAACCGTCCCCCTGGACCGGCTGCGCCGCCCGGCCCGGCGGGCCGCCGACCCCTCCGGCGGCACCGCACACCCGGGCCCCGACCACCCGTCCGGCCCCACGCCCCGCCACCCGGGCGGCCCTCCCCGGTAGCGGCCAGGTGGGCGGTGCGGCATACGACACCGACCCGTCGGGCGGTGGGTGCGTGCAAGGCTCGAACGGGCACCCGTATTCTGGGCGTCCACAACCGGCGGCCCGCACGCGCGCCCCCCCGCCCCCGCCCCGGGGCACCCCGCGCAACCGGTCCGCCGCCCCCTCGCTGCCAGCCCCGCCGCCGCCGCCCAGAACCGGACCTCACATGACAGTGCTTCACTCGCGCAACGCCGACGCAGCCGACCCGGCGGACGTCGCCGCCGCAGACGTCAAGGACCCCCAGGACGCCAAGGCCACCACGGCGGAGCCCGACCTCCGCGAGGACCTCGGCCGCTACGCCGAACTCGGCGCCTTCACCCTCACCGCCGACACCCACGCCTGGTACGCGGCCGTCGACACCGTCGCCACGCCCGAGGACGCCCGCGCCGGCTCCACGGCCCTCGCCGAGCTGCGCGGCCACGACCTCCAGCAGACCTGGGACGACGTCACCGCCCTCGCCTCCGAGGCCAAGCTCGACGAGCCCGACACCGTCGCCAAGACCGTGCTGCTCGTCGAACTCCTCCAGCGCGTGCACCGGACCGCCGCCACCCTCCACCGGGCCGCCTACGACGCCGACCTCGGCGCCCTCGCCGCCGCCACCGCCGACGGTGCCTGGCGCCGCGAGAACGGCGTCAAGCTGTCGTGGCTGCGCGCCCGCTCCCTGCGCAAGCAGGCCACCGCGCTCGCCACCGACCGCCGCGTCCGCCGCGAGGACCTGCACGAGGCGCTCACCTCCGCCGAGATCGAGCGCCGCGCCTGGGCCGCCCTCGCCCCCTCCGGCACCCTTCCGGCCGCACCCGCCGACGGCGCGCTCGTCGAGCGGACCGCCCAGACCTTCGAGTCCATCAACACCGGCCTGCGCGAGCTCGCCCGGCTGCTGCCCGGCCACGACCTCGACGGGCTGGCCTTCGCCGGGCTGATCGACCTCGTCGACCGCCTCGCCGCCGACGAGGGCACGCTCTACCGTCTGCCCACCATCCGCGGGCTGCGCGCCACCCTCGAGGACGCCGGTCTCGCCGACCTCCTCTCCGAGCTCGCCGCCACCCGCGCCGACCGCTACGCCGCCGAGGCCGCCTACGCAGCCCGCCAGGCCCTGGCCGGCGGCCAGCGCGACGGCCTCGCGGGGGGCACCGCCGCGGGGACCGTCGAGTCGGACACCGCCGGGTCGGAGGTCGCCGGGTCGGAGGTTGTCGAGTCGGTCGAGTCCGCTGAGCCGGAGACCGCTGAGTCCTCCACGGCTCCGGTGACGGTCGAGGAGCCCTCGACCGACGTCGTCTCCGAGGTTGCGACCGAAGCCGACGCCGAGGCCGAGATCGAGACTGAGGCCGAGGCCGAGGTGGCTGCGGAGACGGTGGCCGTCGAGGCCGAGCCCTCCGAGGAGACGGACGTCCACGAGGCGGTCGCCGAGGAGGAGGTGACGGTGGAGGCCCAGCCCGTCGTGGTCACTCTTCCGGCGCCGTCCCCGGCTGCCGACGACCTGGTGGCCGCCGCGACCGCCGCGCTCGCGGAGGCCCCCGACGTCCCGGAGACGCTGGAGGAGTCGGAGACCGCGGAGCCGGTGGCGACGGACGAGCCCGTGGAGGAAGCGGTCGAGGAGGCTTCGGAGGTCGAGGCCGTCGCCGAGGCTCCCGCCGTCGAGGAGCCGGTCGTCGTCGCGAGCGAGCCGGTCGTCGAGGCCGAGGCGGTTGCGGAGCCGGAGGCGGTCGAGGAGACCGTCGATCCGGTCGAGGAAGCCGAGCCGGTTGCCGAAGCCGAGGCGGAGGTTGCCGAGGCGCCTGCGGCCGAGGCGGAGGTGACCGAGCAGCCCGTCGTCGTCGAGACCGTCGAGGCCGAGGTCGTCACCGAGGTTGCCACTGAGGCCGAGGTTGCCACTGAGACCGAGGTCGTCGACGAGACCGTCGAGCCGGTCGCTGTGGAGGAGGCCGAGGCCGAGGTCGCCGCGGAGCCCGTCGTCGTTGAGACCGTCGAGGCCGAGGTCGTCACCGAGGTTGCCACTGAGGCCGAGGTTGCCGCGGAGGTCGAGGTCGTCGACGAGACCGTCGAGCCGGTCGCTGTGGAGGAGCCCGAGGTCGAGGTTGTCGAGGTCGAGACCGAGACCCCCGCTGCCGTGGTCGAGGAGGCCGCCGAGCCCGTCGCCCTGGAGGAGCCGGCGGTCCGGGAGCAGGCCGCTGAGCCGGTGAAGGAGCCGGAGCCTGAGCTGGAGCCGGAGCCCGCGCCCGGCGCCGCCGGCCGTCCCGCGAAGCCCGACTTCACGCCCGGTCGGCCCGTGACCGCCTACTCGGCCGACGAGCTGCTCGCCGTGGTCCGGTGGGTGGACGGCGACGGCGAGACGCGGTCGGAGGAGGAACTGCTGCGCGCGGCGATGAAGGAGCTGGGCTTCGCCCGCCTCGGTCCGCGGATCAAGGAGGCGCTGGGCGCCGCCGTCACCGCCGCTCGGGGCTGACCCCGGAGAGCGGACGGTGCGTGACGAAGGGCCCGGGACGCGGATGTCGCGTCCCGGGCCCTTCCGTCGTCCGTGGGGGTCAGCCCGCCTTGTTCCACGGCTGCCCGGACATCAGTGCCTTGACGTTGGACACGTAGCTCGGGTTGGGGATGGCCAGACTGCCGACCACCTGGTTGGTGGTCGGGTCGGTGACGGTGTTGTAGTGCACGTTGCCCGCACCGGCGTTGTACGCGGAGATGACCAGGTCGAGCAGCGGCGTCTTGCCGGTGGCCGGGTCGGGGGACAGGTCGTACTTGCCGCCGAAGGACGAGTCGCCGTAGTAGGCGACCAGCCAGTCGAGCAGCTGGGTGCCGAGCTGGACGTTCCCGGCGAGGGTCTTCGGGTCGGACGTGGTGCCGAACTTGCTGTTCATCCAGCTGACGGTGTTCGGCATGATCTGCATGGTGCCGATCCCGCCGTCGCAGGCGAGGATGCCGGACTGCCAGCCGCTCTCCTGCCAGGCGATCGCCTTGACCAGCGCGACGGGCAGCGGCGGGAGCTTGTCGGTGCCTCCGCTGCTGAGGTTGAGCGTGCGGCTCTGCCCGGCCGCGGCGACCAGGGCGGCGCCCACGGCGTCCTTGGGCTCGTCCGGCTGGGGCTTGGAGGGCTGGCAGCCGCTCTGCAGCGGCGGGACGTGCGGCGTGGCCAGCGCGGGCGGCGGCGGGGGTGCGACCGGGCCCGGCTTGGCGGTCGGTACGGGGGCGGCGACGACGGGCTTGGCGACCGGGGGCTGCGTGGTGGGCGCGGCGGCCGCGGCGGACTGGCCGGGGGCGGCGCTGCTCGGGGCCGCGCTGGTGGTGCCGGGCTTGGCCGACCTGCTCGCGGACGGGCTCGCGCTGCGCGAGGCGCTGGGGCTCGCCGTGGGCGACGCGGTCGGCGTCGCGCTCGCGCTCGTGGTGGCGGTCGCGGACGGACTGGTGCTCGGCGTCTCGGCCGGCGTGGTCGTCGCCGCCACGGCCGTGGTGCCGGCCGCGGCGTTCTGGTGGTCGTCGGCATGCTTGCTGCCGCAGCCGGCCAGCACGGCGGTGGAGACGGCCGCGGCCGACACCATCACCAGCGCGCGCCGGGACGTGCTGACTGTCATCTGAGGTTCCCCCACTTGTCACCGGCGGTCCCGGCGAGTGGCGGTCATCCTACGATGGGCCGTCCGTGCCCCGGACGAACGGGTGGTCCAATGCCCGCGCGAGGACGGCAGGTGCCGTCACCAGGGACGGTCCGTACCAGGTCAGGTGACGCCCGCTGACCAGTGCCGCCGGGACGCCGGGGAACGCCTCCGGGCCGTCGTCCGCCGTGAAGCGGTACGGCTCGTCCGGCAGGACGACCAAGTCGGGCCTGCAGGCGAGGAGTTCCGGCAGCGGTACGGCCGGGTAGCGCTCGGGGTGCTCGGCGTGGACGAGCCGGACGCCGAGGCGGTGCAGCAGGTCCCCGGCGAAGGTGTCGCGGCCGAGCACCATCCACGGGCGGCGCCAGATCGGTACGACCGCCCGCGGGCCGCCGGGCGCACGCCGCAGCGGGGCGGCCCAGGCCGCTTCGGCCTCGTCCAGCCAGGCCGGGCGGGGGAGCCCGCAGGCGGTGGTGAGCATCCGGTCGAGCGAGCGGAAGGCGTCGTCCAGGGTACGGACGTCGGTGACCCACACCGGGACCCCGGCGGCCCGCAGCGCGTCCAGGTCGGCGCGCCGGTTCTCCTCGTCGTTGGCCAGCACGAGGTCCGGGGCGAGGCCGAGGACGCCCGGGACGTCCGGGTTCTTGGTGCCGCCGATCCGGGTGACGGCCAGGTCGGCCGGGTGGCTGCACCAGTCGGTGGCGCCGACCAGCAGCCCGGGGGCGGTGGCGGCGACCGCCTCGGTGAGCGACGGCACCAGGGACACCACCCGGCGCGGCGGGCGGGGGCCGAGCGGGACGGGCAGGTCGAGGTCGTCCCGCGGGACGGTGGGGTCGGCCATCCCGTCACCCTATGCCCGGGGGCGGCGACTCGGATGACAGATGACAGATAACAGATGACAGCTTTCGAAATCTGTTATCTGTCATCTGTCTGCTGTCATCTGTTACCCGTCGCCCGTGCGTCGGTGCGCGGCCGCCCACACGTCCCCGCCCCCGCCCCCGCCGCCCTGCCTCAGCAGGCAGCCGCGAGCTCCCCGCTCTCGGCGGCCCGGAGCCGGGCTACCAGCTCCTCCCGGGCGCGGGCGACCCGGGAGCGGACGGTACCGATCGGGCACCCGGCGACCTCCGCCGCCTCGGCGTAGCTCAGGCCGACCACCTGGGTGAGCACGAACGCCTCCCTTCGCTGGGCGGGCACCCGGTCGAGCAGGTCGCCGAGCGCCACGCCGTCCTCGAACCCGCCCGCCGGGTCGACTCCCTGTCGTTCCGCGGCCTCCTGCCAGTCCGGCAGGGCGGCGCAGCGCGGCCGGGCCGCGGCCGTCCGGTACCGGTCGATGACCGTGCGCCGGGCGATGGACAGCAACCAGGTGCGGGCCGAGGAGCGGCCGGCGAACCCGGGCAGGCTGCGCAGCGCGCGCAGGAAGGTCTCCTGGGCGAGGTCGTCGGCGGACTGCACGTCGGTGAGGTGGGCGACGAACCGCCAGACGTCCCGCTGGGTGGCGCGGACGAAGGCCTCGACGTCGGGTGCCCGGCCCGCGCGCGCGGTCAGGGCGAGGGCGGTGAGCTGTTCGTCATCCACGGCGTCCTCCGACCCGGTCGGCCGCGCCGTCCCCGCCGTGCGGGACGATGGTCGTATGAGATGCGCGCAGTTCCGTACCGCTCTGTCGGCCCGGCTCGACGGCGAGCCGACCGGCCTGCCGGGCGGCCGACTGGACAAGCACGTCGCGCGCTGCGCCGGGTGCCGGCAGTGGCTGGAGCAGGCCGAGCGGCTGCACGGGCTGGTGCGCACGGGCGCCGCCGACGGTCCGTCGCAGGAGTGGACGGCCCGGCTGCTGGGCGGGCTCGGGCCGGTGGAGGCGGTGGGCGGTCAGGCTCCGGACGGGCCGGAGGCCGCGGAGCGCTAGGACGGTGGCGCCGGGGCAGGCCGGTGCGCCGTCGTGGTCGGGCATGGAGAGGTCCTGAGGGGAGGGCTGGGAACGGCGGCCGCCCCTGGGCGGTGCCGTCGGTGTCCGTGGGCGACCGCGCGGCGCGCCGTACCCCGGTCGGGGTGGCGGCACGACGGGCGCGGGCCCGGGCCCTGGCGCTGCGGCGGCCAACGGCGCGACCGGACGGCAGGGCGACCTGCCCGTCGCGGAGACCTCGTAGCGGAGAGGAGTGCGGCGGGCGCGTCAGCAGGCGAGGGCGGTGGCCGGCGGGCCGCGCCGCACCACGGCGTGCGTGAGGAGCACCGACCTCGGCGGGCGGGCCCGGTCGTGAGAAGGCCGGGGCGCGGCCGGCGGCCGGTAGCCGAAGGGCCGCGCGAAGAGCGCCGGCAGTGCGAACAGCAGGACGCCCGCGACGACCGACCCGAGCGCGCCGAGCAGGTCGAAGAGCCGCACCAGCGCGGCGTCTCCGCGCCACAGCAGCAGGGCGCAGGCCAGGGCGGCGAGGGCGTGGGCGGCGATCATCCCGAGGGACATCCCGTGGGCCATGCCGTGCGCCATCCCGTGCGCCGGGGAGACCCCGGACGGGCCCGGCATGCCCGCCATCCCGGCCATGTCCATCGCCATGCCGTCGGTCGCGGCGGGAGCCGCCGCCGACGCCGGGAGCGAACCGGCCGCGTGGTGCATGCCGGTCATCGGGTGCAGTCCGGCGGCGGGCGGCGCGTCCGGATCGAGGCCCGCCATCCGGGCCAGCTCGGCGGGGGAGAGCCCGGCGGGGATCCGTTCCGGGTTGCAGAGCAGCAGGGCGGCCCAGTCCGTCGAGGCGAGCCGGCCGAGACCGGCGTTCCCGCCGCCGAGCGCCCCGGCCTGCTCGAACACCAGGTGCAGCGCGCTCTGTGCCGCGACCATCCACGCGCTGATCGCCCCGAGCCCGCGCCGCCCGCCGGCGAGCAGCCAGGTCAGGCCGAGGACGGCCGCGAACGCGCCGGCCAGCACCGGGGGCGAGACTCCGGCCCCGGCCATGGCGACGTGTGCCGCTGCGGCCAGCGCCACGCAGAGCGCGGCGAAGACCGCGGCGCGCAGCAGGCGGATCCGGTCGGTCATCACGATGGCACTCATCGTCGCATTCGCCGGGCCCGGTCCGTACCGCACCCTCCGGTATTGGCCGGTTCCGCCCCGTGAGACCATGCCCGGCCGTCGACCCCGTCGACCCCGTCGGAGCCATCGGCCCCGTCCCCCGCCCCGTCGGCCCCACCCCCCCGCCCCGTCGGCCCCACCCCCCCGCCTCGTCCGCCCTGTCGGTACACCGAGGCCCCGCCCCGGACCGGCGGCGCCGGTACGACTACCAGCGCGGTTTGACATCTCCCCCCGGTTGCTCACTAAATGTGCACACGCAGGCGCAGAGGGTGTCCGCCGGGCGGGTGCCCGGGCGACGCAAGGACACCCGACACCACACGAGCAGGAGGCCCGGCCATGGCGACCTCGACCGGCTCGGCGGCCCCGGCCGTCGACCTCGCCGACCCCCGCTTCTGGCAGCTGCCGGCCCCCGCCCGCTCGGCCGCCTTCGCCGAACTGCGCCGACGCCCGGCCCCCGTCCGCTTCGCCGATCCGGCCACCGGTCGGGGCTTCCACGCGCTGGTCCGCCACGCCGACGTCGTCGAGGCCAGCCGCACCCCCGCCGTCTTCCTCAGCGGTCCGGGCGTCACCATCCCCGAGCCGGTCCGCTGGGTACGGGTGCTGTTCGGCGACTCGATGGTCAACCTCGACGACCCCCGGCACGCCCAGCTGCGCCGGATCATCTCGCGGGCCTTCACCCCCCGGCTGCTCGGCCAGGTCGAGGAGGACATCCGCCGGGTCGCCGCCCGACTGGTCGACGACCTGGAGCGGCGGCGCCCCGAGGAACCGGGCGACTTCGTCACCTCGGTGGCGGCCGAACTCCCCTTCCAGGTGATCTGCACCATGATGGGCATCCCGGAGCGGCCGCGCCGGGCGATCCTCGACCAGGTCAACCACGCGTCCGAGCACGCGGGGGTGGCCCGCCCGCTGCGCCGCCGGATCCGGGTGCCGGGGCGCGGGCTGATGGCGCTCGCCCGGATGCAGGGCATGGTCGCCGGCATCGGCCGCGAGCGCCGCCGCCGGCCCACCGAGGACCTCATCTCGGCGCTGGTCACCGCGGACGTGGACGGCCGCCGGCTCTCCGGCCGCGAACTCGGGGCCTTCTTCTCCCTGCTGCTGGTCGCCGGGGTGGAGACCACCCGCAACGCCCTCGCACACGGCCTGCACCTGCTGACCGTCCATCCGGAGCAGCGCGCCCTGCTCCTCGCCGACCTGGACGGGCGGCTGGGCGGCGCGGTCGACGAGATGGTCCGGTACGCGACGCCGATCGTCCAGTTCCGCCGGACGCTCGCCGTCGACCACGAGCTCGGCGGCCCCGGCGGGCCGCTGCTGCGGGCGGGGGAGAAGGTCGCGCTGTTCTTCGGCTCGGCCAACCGGGACGAGACGGTCTTCCCCGACCCGGAGGTCTTCGACATCACCCGCACGCCCAACCCGCACCTGGGGTTCGGCGGCGGCGGGCCGCACTACTGCCTCGGCGCGCACCTGGCCCGGCAGGAGATGAAGGCACTGTTCCGCGAGCTGTTCACCCGCCTGCCCGAGCTGCGCTCGGTGGGCGAACCGGAGCTCGTCCCGTCCAGCTTCGACCACCGCGTCCGGTCGCTTCGCTTCACCTACTGACGTCGGCCGCCCGGGCCGCCGCTCACCACTCCCGGGTGGCGATCAGCTCCTCCACGTCCGCGTCCGCGAAGCCGTAGGACGAGGCGACGAACCAGAAGTCCTCGGCGATCTCCTCCCGGGCGACCGTCTCGATCTCGCTCCCGGCCGCCTCGAACTCCGCCTCCAGCCGGTTGAACTCCTCGGTCGCGGCCTGCGTCAGCACGTACAGCTCCGCAAGGCCGGACGGCCGTTCGGCCTCGATCCGCTCGCAGAGCCGCAGCAGGACCGCCCTGCCCCGGTCGAGGACGTGGTCGGGGTAGTAGTCGTCCGCGTACAGCTGTCGAAGGAACCCATGCTCCGCCACCTGCGGGTGCGTGATCGCCACGGCGCCTCCCCTTCCCGTAAGGGCCCGGTCGGGTGCGGGCCGTCGGGCCGATCGTGCACCACGCCACCGACAATCCGGTCCGGCACTGTCGTTCCGGCGCGTCGGTGGTGTGGCCGCCGCGCCGGGCGGTGGCCGGCTCGGCGGCCTGCACCAGCACCCGGGTCCCGGCCGGCAGCGGGTTGCCGCCGCAGTGGTCGACGTCCGGGTGGCCCCACCAGCCGGTCGGCGCAGGCCCGGTGGGGTGCCGATGACGGTGCCGACGGCGGTGGCGGGCGTCACGGCGCGGAGCGCGGGAGGGGAGCACAATGCGGGACATGACAGAGCGTCCGACCTCCCCAGGAAACGGGGCCGCCGCGCGGCCCGACGCGCAGCCCGCCGAACCCGTCCGGGCCGCGGCTGCACCCCGTCCGGCCCCGGCCGGGTCCGCGGACCGGCCCACCGCCGACGCCTGGGCCGCCCTCGGCGGTGCGGCCGACCTGCTGGAGAGGGTCTCCTTCCACGGCCCAGACGACCTGCTGCCCTCCGGCCTGCCGGTGCGCCGGCTCGCCCGGGCCACCGTGGCCGCCTGCTCGCTGGCCGCCGCCGAACTCGCCGCCCACCGAAGCGGCGGCCCCGTCCCGGCCGTCCGGGTGGACGAGGGCGCCGTCGCCACCGCCTTCGTCAGCGAGCGCCACCTGACGGTCGACGGCCGTACGCCCGTCAGCTTCGCCCCGCACTCCGGTTTCTGGCGCACCACCGACGGCTGGGTCCGCACCCACGCCAACTACCCGCACCACCGCGCCCGGCTGCTCGCCGCGCTCGACCTGCCCGCCGACGCGGGGCCCGAGCAGCTCGCCGCCGTGCTGGGCGGGCTGCCGACCGAGCGGATCCAGGAGCGGGCCTATGCGGCGGGGGCGCTCGCCGTGGCCGTCGCGCCGGTCCGGGACGCCAAGCTCCCCCTGGTGGAGCACCGGGTGGTCGGCTCCGCACCGCCCCGACCGCTGGGAGGCGCCGACGTGTCCCGGCCCGCCGCAGGGCTCCGCGTCCTCGACCTCACCCGGGTCATCGCCGGACCGGTCGCGACCCGCACGCTCGCCCTGCTCGGCGCCGACGTCCTGCGGGTCGACCCGCCCGGGATCCCCGAGGCCGACGACGCCCACGCCGACACCGGCTTCGGCAAGCGCTCGACCCGTCTCGACCTCGCGGACCGTGCCGACCGCGCGGTCTTCGACGGCCTGCTCGCGGACGCGGACGTCCTGGTCACCGCCTACCGGCCGGGCGCCCTGGACGCACACGGCCTCGCCGCCGAAGCCGTGGCGCAGCGCCACCCCGGCCTGGTCCTCGCCCAGCTCTGCGCCTGGGGCTGGACCGGCCCGTGGTCCGGCCGCCGGGGCTTCGACAGCCTCGTCCAGGCCGGTGTCGGCATCGCCGCCCACGAGGCCGGCCCCGGCGGGCACCCCGGTGTCCTGCCGGCCCAGGCCCTCGACCACGGCACCGGGTACCTCATCGCCGCCGGCGTCCTGCGCGCCCTCACCGACCAGCGCACCGGCCGGCCCGGCGGCCGCCACCTGCGCTACTCCCTCGCCGGCACCGCCTCCTGGCTGCTCCACAGCATCGCACCCGAGGCGGACGGCGCCGCGGCCGGGCCGGTGGCCGGAGCCGCGGTCGGTCCGGCGGTCGGAACCGCGGTCGGTCCGGCGGTCGGAACCGCGGTCGGAGCCGCTGCCGGAAGTGCCGCCCCGCCGCCGTACGACCCGGCGCGCTGGCTGGCCGAGACGGACTCCGCCTACGGACGGCTGCGCCACGCCCTGCCGCCGGTCGCCTACGAGGGCGCGCCCACCGACTGGGCCCGCCCGCCGGGGCGCTGGGGGACGGACGAGCCGGTCTGGCTCTGACGTCACCGGGTGGCCCCGGGTGCGCCGCGCCCTTCCCGGCCACCCGGGCGCGCCCGTTGCCCGGCCGGGGTGGCCCCGGCCTGGCCCCGACCGGGCCCACGACCGGGTCGGGTGTCCCGGCTGTCACCGCCGTCTGGCAGCATGCCGGGCATGACCGCACACGCCACCGACTACACCTGGTTCGACCAGCGCTACCCCGTCCTCGGTGAGGCCTACTGCCTGACCCAGGTCGAGGGGATCACCGCCGACGAACTGCTGCGCCGCTTCGACGCCCTGCCCGGCCGGGAGGTCACCGGGCTGGACGCGGTGGTCGCCGCCTGGGAGGCCTTCGACGACGGGGAGGACGAGGAGGCCGGCGCCCTGTTCGACGAGGACGAGGACCGGCTGCTCGTCGCCGTCACCGACCTCGACGGCTGGGCCCTCGCGGTCGAGGTCTACGGGTACCTGGGCAGCCTGCACGAGGTCATCCCCCGGCTCGCGGACGGCACCCGGCTGGTCTCGCACTTCCGCAACGTCAACGCGGTGGACCACTTCAACTGGTGGGAGCGCGGCGGCTGCCGCCTCCAGTTCGAACCGCTGTTCCCGACCCAGCGGCACGGCTCGGACGCGGAGGCCCCCGGCATCCCCGACTTGCTGACCGCCTGCGGCTTCCAGCTCGACGGGGAGCGGTACGACCTGCACACCGAGGCCGCCTTCGCGCTGGCCGAACGGCTGACGGACGTCCGGCTCGGCCCGGAGCGGCTGGAGGCCGCGACGTTCCGGATCGGCTACGCCCCGCGGCCTTAGCCGTAGCGGTAGCGTCGGCCGCCAACCCGGGGCCCGGGGCCCCCGACGGTGCGCGGGGCACCCGACGGTGCGCGGGGCACCCCGGGGCCCCGCGGCCGGGCCGGTGAGCCCGTCAGACCCCGGCGGGGATCTGCTTGGCCTGACCGCGCACCCGCACGGCCGTCACGATCTCGATCAGCCCCAGGATCAGCAGCCAGCAACCCGCCAGCACGGTCAGCGCGGTGATCGAGCCCACCGGCCAGACCATCAGCAGCACGCCGGCCACGGTGTTGGCCACGCCCGCGAAGGCCTGCCAGCCACGGGCCGGCATCAGCGGGTCGGAGATCGCCGCGAACAGCTGGGTGATGCCCCGGAACAGCCAGCCGATGCCGATCCAAAGCGCCAGCAGCAGCAGCGACTCCGCCGCGCTGCGGAAGCAGAGCAACCCCAGCAGGACGCAGATCGCCCCGCTGATGAAGGCCAGCACCCGCATCGCGGTGGTCGCGTGGGTGCCGAACGCGGCGACCAGCTGCACGATGCCGATGACCAGCAGGTAGAGGCCGAACAGCACGCCCACCACCCGCAGGGTCTGTTCCGGCCAGGCGAAGACGATGACCCCGAGGCCGAGCGAGACGAGCCCGGCGACCAGCAGGACCTGCCAGGCGGCCTTGGCGAGCAGGCCGAGCGGTCCCTGGACCGGGGAACCTTCGGGGGTGATGATCGGGGGGACCACGGTGGCGACTCCTCGGGCCGGGAACGGGCAGGGGACGAAGCCCAGCGTGGCCCGGTCGCCGGAGCACGGCGCGCCGGGTGCGGCCGTCCGGGCGACGACCCCGGGTCGGTACGGATGTTCGACTGATGGTCCTCCGGTCGCCGGAACGACACCCTCCGGACACCCGCCGTCGATATCGTCCTGCGGTATGACTTCTGAAGGGTGGGGGACCCCTCCGGTCGAGCCGATCAACCAGCACTACATCGTCTGCGGGGGCAATGCGCTGGCGCACCGGCTGGTCCTGGAGCTCGTGGAGCACTACGAGGTCCCGGTCGTGGTGCTGGTCGCCGACCGGACCCGTGACCACGCACCGCAGATCGAGGAGGTGCCCGGCGTCGCGGCCGTCGTCGAGTTCGCCGGCATCACCGACGAGGCGCTGCGCGCGGTGTCCGTCGAGACGGCCCGCGGCCTCGCCCTCGTCGAGGGCAGCGACCAGGACAACATCCACGCCGCGCTCAGCGCCCAGGGCCACAACCCGGACATCCGGATCGTCCTGCGGATGTTCAACCAGCGCCTCGGCGAGAACATCGAACGGCTGCTCAGGAACGGCGCCGCGCTCTCCGGCTCCGCCACCGCCGCACCCGCCTTCGCCGCGGCGGCGCTCGGCCGGCCCCACTCGGTCGAGGTCGGCGGACGCTTCCTGCACATCGCCTTCGACGACGCCGTCACCTCCGACCGGATCTGCGTGGTGGCCGACCACATCGACCGCCAGGACCTCGGCAGGATCCGGCTGCTGCCCGAACAGCGCGGTGACTCCGCCGACTTCGTCCGCCTCGCCACGGAGTTCGGCGACGACGGTCCCGTCCGCCCCGGCGGCGTCCGCCGCGAACCTGAGTCGGGGAACGGAGCGGAGGAGGAACCGGGCGGCGTGGCCGCCCTCCAGGCGCTGCGCATCGAACCCCGGGAGCCGATCGGCTGGGCACGGCGGCTGCGCTGGCGGCTCCTCGACACGATGCGCTTCTTCACCAGTGCCCGGATGCGGCTGGTGCTGCTCACCGCCCTCGCCGCGGTGCTGATGGCCTTCGGGGTCCTCTGGTACCTCAACCGGGACTTCGGCTGGACGGTCTACGTCTCGCTGCTCGACCTCGCGGGCGCCGCCCAGCCCGACCAGCCCGCCGACCTCGCCGCCGGGACGGGGACGGGAGGCCTCTGGCAGCGGGTCGCCCAGGTGGTGATCACCATCTGCGGGATCACCTTCGCGCCGGTCGCCACCGCCATCGCGGTCGAGGTGCTCGGCTCCGGGCGCCGCGGGCAGCCCCGCAACCCCGGCGCAGGCACCCGGGACCACGTGATCGTCGTCGGTCTCGGCAACGTCGGCACCCGCGTCGCGGCGCAACTCCACGAGCTGGGCGTACCGGTGGTCTGCATGGAGCGCGACCCGCAGGCGCGCGGGATCGCCGCCGTCCGGGCCCTCGGGATCCCGGTGGTGCTGGGCGACGGGCCGTTCGAGGAGCAGCTGCGCCGGGCCCGGCTGAAGCACAGCCGGGCGCTGGTCGCGGTCAGCGGCGACGACGCCACCAACCTGGAGGCGGCCCTGGAGGCGCGCCACGGGAACCCCGAAGTCCGGGTGGTGGTGCGGCTGTTCGACGACGACTTCGCCGGGCACTTCTACGCCACGCTGGACAACGCGGCCTCGCGGTCGGTCTCCTACCTGGCCGCGCCCGCCTTCGCGGCGGCCCTGATGGGGCGCGAGGTGCGCGGGATGCTGTCGGTGTTCCGGCACGTGCTGCTGATCGCCGAGCTGACGGTCGAGGACGGCAGCGGGCTGATCGGGATGAACCGGCACGACCTGGAGGACCCGGGGGGCGTCCGGGTGATCGCCGTCCGGCTCGCCCGGAGCGCGCAGCTCCAGTGGAACTTCCCGGACCGTACCCGCCGCCTCGCCCCGGGCGACCGGATCGTCGTCGCCGCTACCCGCAGCGGGCTCGCCCGCCTCAACACCGCACTGGTGGAGGAGGGGTGAGGGGCGGCGCCGCCCGGGCGGGTGCCCGGGCGGCGTCCGGGGCGGCGTCCGGGGCGGTCCGAGCGGGCCGGCGTCAGACGACCGGCGGATGGCACCTGACGGGTGACACCCGACAGATGACGAGTGACAGATGTCAGCTGACAGATTTCAGATGACGAAATCTGTCAGCTGTGATCTGTTCGCCGTCGGCGGTCAGCGGTTGGTGAAGGACGGCGGGCGCTTCTCGGCGAAGGCGGCCATGCCCTCCTTCTGGTCGGCGGTGGCGAACGCCGCGTGGAACATCCGGCGCTCGAAGCGCACGCCCTCCGCCAGGGTGGTCTCGAAGGCGCGGTTGACGCTCTCCTTCATCATGACCGCCGCGGGGGCGGACATCGCGGCGACGGTCTCGGCGGTGGCGAGGGCCTCGGCCAGCAGCTGGTCCGCGGGGACGATCCGGGAGACCAGGCCGGCCCGCTCGGCCTCCTCGGCGCCCATCATCCGGCCGGTCAGGCACAGCTCCATCGCCTTGGCCTTGCCGACGGCCCGGGTGAGCCGCTGCGAGCCGCCGATGCCCGGGATCACCCCGAGCTTGATCTCCGGCTGCCCGAACTTCGCGGTGTCGGCCGCCAGCAGGATGTCGCAGAGCATCGCCAGCTCGCAGCCGCCGCCCAGCGCGAACCCGGCCACCGCCGCCACGACCGGCTTGCGCAGCGCGCCGAGGCGGTCCCACGGGCCCAGCCAGTCGTCCAGGTAGACGTCCGGGAACCGGTTGCCCTGCATCTCCTTGATGTCGGCGCCGGCCGCGAAGGCCTTCTCCGAGCCGGTGATCACCAGACAGCCGATCTCCGGGTCCCGGTCGAAGGCGGTGGCGGCCGCGACCACCTCGTTCATCAGCTGGGTGTTCAGCGCGTTGAGCGCCTTCGGCCGGTTGAGCGTGATCAGCCCGACCCGGCCCTTGCGCTCGACCAGGATCGTCTCGTAGGTCTCGGTCATCGCCGTTGACTCCCATTCCGCTGCTCGGCGCCGCTGGGGCGCGCCCTGACCACCCAACGATCTACGACGCGCCCGGGCTCGCGCCAGTCTTGGCATGCGAGACGGTCGTCACGGGCACGGGCACGGGCACGGCCGCGGGCACCGGCGTGGACACGGGCCCTGGCGCCGGTGCGGCGCGCGCGTGCGCGGGTGCGCTCAGGCCAGGCCCAACTCGTCCCCCTCGCGCACGGCGAGGAAGCGCTCGACGTCCGCGTCCGTCACCCCGGCGAGGGCGGCCGGGGACCAGCGCGGGGTGCGGTCCTTGTCGATCACCTGCGCCCGGATGCCCTCGACCAGGTCGTGCCCCGCCAGCGCGGCGCAGGAGACGCGGTACTCCTGGTCGAGCACGGCCTCCAGGGAGGGCAGGGTGCGGGCCCGCCGCAGCGCGGCCAGCGTCACCTTGACGGCCGTGGGGGAGTTGCCGAGGATCAGTCCGGCGGCCTCCTTCGCCTCCGGCACACCGGAGTTCACCAGCCGGTCGACGATCTCCTCGACGGTGTCGGCCGCGTAGCAGGCGTCGATCCACTCGCGCTGCCGGGCGAGCGGGGCGGGCGGCGCGGGCTCGGCGTGCGCGGCGACGGCGTCGGCCGGGTCGGTGCCGCCGGCCAGCGCGTCGAGCAGCGCCGGGACGGCCGCGGACGGGACGAAGTGGTCCGCGAAGCCGCACAGCAGGGCGTCACCGGGGCCCATCGAGGCCGACGTGAGCCCCAGATGGGTACCGGTCTCGCCGGGGGCGAGGGCGAGCAGGCGGCTGCCGCCGACGTCCGGGACGAGTCCGATCCGGGTCTCGGGCATCGCGACGGTGGAGCGCTCGGTGACGATCCGGATCGCGCCGTGGGCGGACAGGCCGACGCCGCCGCCCATGGTGATGCCGTCCATCACCGCGACGTAGGGCTTCGGGTAGCGGGCGATCAGGGCGTTCAGCCGGTACTCGTCGCGGAAGAAGGCCCGTGCGCCGGCCCCGCCGGCCTTGGCGTCGTCGTGCAGCGCGCGGATGTCGGCCCCCGCGCAGAGGCCGCGTTCGCCGGCGCCGGTCAGCACGACGGCGCGTACCCGGTCGTCGGCGGCCCAGTCGGACAGCGTCGCGTGGACGGTGCGGATCATGCCGTGGGTCAGCGAGTTGAGGGCGCGCGGCCGGTTGAGCACGATCCGTCCGACCCCGCCGTCCAGGAGGACCTGGACCTCCGCCACCTCTGCGCTCATCGGGCCCGCTCCCGTCCTCGGTCGTTCCTCGGTGTCGACGACTCCTGCCGTCCACCGTACCGGGGCGGTCCGGCGCGGTGATCACGAGGCGGGGCCCGCCCGGGGCGCCGCCCCGGATTCCCGCTGCTGTCGGTACGTCAGCGGTGCCGGGCCGCGGCCGCGGCCGCGGCCAGCGGTAACGACAGATGACAGCCGACAGATTTCAGACGACGAAATCTGTCATCTGAAATCTGTCAGCTGTCATCTGTCAGCCGTCCTTCGTCCGGCGCGTTACGGCTGCACCCGCCCCGCGACCTCGCCGAACCCGACGACGGTGCCGTCCGGCCCCGGGGCGGTGGCGGTGATGACCACCTCGTCGCCGTCCTCCAGGAAGGTCCGGGTGGTGCCGTCCGGGAGCTTCAGCGGCTCCTCGCCGTTCCAGGTCAGCTCGATCAGCGCGCCGCGGGTGTCCGGCTCCGGCCCGCTGACGGTGCCCGAGGCGAACAGGTCGCCGGTCCGCAGCGAGGCGCCGTTGACCGTCATGTGGGTGAGCTGCTGCTGCGCCGTCCAGTACATCGACGCGAACGGCGGGCGGGACACCAGGTGCCCGTTCAGCCGGACCTCCATCGCGAGGTCCAGGCCCCACGGCTCGCCGCCGCGGTCGTCCAGGTAGGCCAGCGGCTCGACGTCGCGCGCCGGCGGCGTGACCCGGGCGTCCTGCAGGGCGTCCAGCGGCACGATCCACGGCGAGATCGAGGTCGCGAAGGACTTGCCGAGGAACGGGCCGAGCGGCACGTACTCCCAGGCCTGGATGTCGCGCGCGGACCAGTCGTTGAGCAGGCAGACGCCGAACACGTGCTCGCGGAAGTCCGCCAGGGCCACCGGCCGGCCGAGCTGCGAGGGGGTGCCGACGACGAAGCCGACCTCGGCCTCGATGTCCAGCCGGCGGGTCGCCCCGAAGGTCGGCGCGGGGTCGGCGGGCGCCTTGCGCTGCCCGTGCGGCCGTACCACCGGGGTGCCGGAGACGACGACCGTGCCGGCCCGACCGTGGTAACCGATCGGCAGGTGCTTCCAGTTGGGGGTGAGCGGCTCCGAGCCCGGGCGGAAGATCCGGCCCAGGTTGGTGGCGTGGTGCTCGGAGGCGTAGAAGTCGACGTAGTCGGCGACCTCGAACGGCAGGTGGAGCTCGACCTCGCCGGCCGGCAGCAGCGCCGGCGACAGCGCCTCGCGGTGCGACTCGTCGGTCAGCCACCGGGTGAGGTCGGCGCGGACCTGCGTCCACACCGGCCGGCCGGCCGCCATCAGCGGGTTGAGCGAGTCGGCGTCCAGCAGCGCGGACGGCGCCCCGACCGCGCGGGCGGCCGCCCCGGCGTCCAGCACGAAGTCCCCGACCCGCACACCGATCCGGCGCCGTCCGGGCCGGTCGGCGGCGGTGAAGACGCCGTACGGCAGGTTGTGCACGCCGTACGGCGAGTCCTGGGCGCTGGCGAGCCAGCTGCGGGGGGTGCTCAACGGTCCTCCTGGGGCAGTGGACTGGGCGACAGCAGGCCGAGCGCGGCCAGGTCGTCCAGGGGTTCGGCGATGCTGCAGGTGCCGAACGCGGTGAACGAGTTGCGGATCACCGTAACCTGACGATCGGTCAGTTCGCGCACGGTCTTCGCCAGCACCGCGCCGTCGCGTTCCGCCAGCACCGCCGCGGCGGCCGCCGGGTCGGTCTCCTGGGCGGCCAGCAGCACGTTCAGGAAGCCGTGGTGCTCGAACCCGGTGGCCGGGTCGGTGTGCCGGACGGCGTGGTGGAGTCCGGCGGTGCACTTGTACGGCAGCCCGCGCCGGGCGCAGCCGGTGAGGAAGGCGGCCAGCTCGGCCTCGTCCGGGAAGGCCTCCGGGACGACCCCGCCGGTGCGGAACTTCGCCCGGTAGGGGCTGTCGACCAGCACGTCCAGGACCTCGTCCAGGCCGTCGCCGCGCAGGAGTTCGCGCGGCAGCTCGACGGCGGCCGGGACGTCCGGGGGCAGCAGCCGGTCGAGTTCGGCGACGGCCTCGGCGGCGTCCCGGGTGGCCAGCTCGACGCCGGCCACCCGGAAGGGAGCGGCGGCGGCGAGCGCCGGGCCGAGTTCGGCACTGCCCCCCGGCAGTACGAGCCCGACCCCGAGCGGCGGGTCTCCGGCCGTCGCCGCGCCGCCCGCCACCGCGGCGGCCAGCTCGCCCAGCCGGCCGGCCCCGCACAGCAGCGGACCGACGGCCTCGGCGTACCAGGCCGCGCGGTGGGCCCGGTGGGCGGGCACCGCCTCGGCGACCGGCAGGTTCCCGGGCGGGAACACCGCCGCGTCGTCGAAGAGCCCGTGGAACAGTTCGGGGATCGGGCCGGTGGCGCTGCTCATCGCCCGGGCCCCCGACCGGCCCAGGTCCAGGCGTAGTTGCCGTCCTCGCTGGCCCGGCCGCCCTCGCCCAGTTCGAGCGGGCGGAAGGTGTCCACCATGACGGCGAGCTCGTCGAAGAACTCCGCGCCGATGCTTCGCTCGTAGGCGCCCGGCTGCGGCCCGTGGGTGTGTCCGCCGGGGTGCAGCGAGATCGAGCCCTGGCCGATGCCCGAGCCCTTGCGGGCCGCGTAGTCGCCGCCGCAGTAGAACATGACCTCGTCGCTGTCCACGTTGGCGTGGTAGTACGGCACCGGGATCGACAGCGGGTGGTAGTCCACCTTGCGCGGCACGAAGTTGCAGATCACGAAGTTGTTGCCCTCGAAGACCTGGTGGGCCGGCGGCGGCTGGTGGATCCGGCCGGTGATCGGCTCGAAGTCGGCGATGTTGAAGGCGTACGGGTACAGGCAGCCGTCCCAGCCGACCACGTCGAACGGGTGGTGCGGCACGGTGTAGCGGGTGCCCGCGACCCCGTTCGGGCCGCGGTGCTTGACCAGCACGTCGACGTCCCCGGGGGCGTCGACCACGAGCGGGCCGACCGGTCCGCGGAAGTCGCGCTCGCAGTACGGCGCGTGCTCCAGCAGCTGCCCGTACTTGGACAGGTAGCGCTTGACCGGGGTGATGTGGCTGTTCGCCTCGATGCAGTAGGCGCGCAGCGGTTCGTCCCCGGACGGCACCCAGCGGTGGGTGGTGGCGCGGGGGATGATCACGTAGTCGCCTTGGCCGACCTCGATCGAGCCGAAGACCGTCTCGACCGTGCCGGAGCCGGACTCCACGTACACGCACTCGTCGCCGAGCCCGTTGCGGTAGAGCTCGCTCGGGGCCCCGGCGGCGACGTAGGAGATCCGCACGTCGGCGTTGCCGAGGACGAGCCGGCGGCTGCCCACGACGTCCGCCGACTTCCACTCCTGGCCGGCGAAGAGCTCGTGCAGCTTGAGGTGGCGGGGGAGCAGGGGATGGTTGGGCACCGTGGACTGGTCGGGCAGCTCCCACGGCACCGCGTTCACCACGGCGGAGGGGATGCCCCGGTGGTAGAGCAGCGAGGAGTCCGAGGAGAACCCCTCCTCGCCCATCAACTCCTCGTAGTACAGCCCGCCTTCGGGTGTGCGGTGCTGCGTGTGCCGCTTGGGCGGGATGCTGCCCAGCTGCCGGTAGTACGCCATCTCCCTGCTCCTCCTCGACCGTGCTCAGCCGGTCGCGCGTCGGTCGACCGTGCTCGGGTTGCCCCGACCGCTCACAGGTTGCCGCGCGCGTCCTGCTCGCGCTCGATCGCCTCGAACAGCGCCTTGAAGTTGCCCTTGCCGAAGCCCAGCGAACCGTGGCGCTCGATGAACTCGTAGAAGACGGTCGGGCGGTCGCCGATCGGCTTGGTGAAGATCTGCAGCAGGTAGCCGTCCTCGTCGCGGTCGACGAGGATGCCGCGGGACTTCAGCTCGTCGATGTCCACCCGGACGTTGCCGATCCGGGCGCGCAGCTCCGGGTCGTCGTAGTACGAGTCCGGGGTGTTGAGGAACTCGACGCCGCGCGAGCGCAGCACGTCGACGGTGGTGAGGATGTCGTTGGTGGCGAGCGCCATGTGCTGGCAGCCGGGGCCGGTGTAGAACTCGAGGTACTCGTCGATCTGCGAGCGCTTCTTGGCGACGGCCGGCTCGTTGAGCGGGAACTTCACCCGGTGGTTGCCGCTGGCGACGACCTTGGACATCAGCGCGGAGTAGTCGGTGGCGATGTCGTCGCCGACGAACTCGGCCATGTTCACGAAGCCCATGACCCGGTTGTAGAACGAGACCCACTCGTCCATCTTGCCGAGCTCGACGTTGCCGACGGCGTGGTCCAGGGCCTGGAACAGGCGCTTGGGCGAGCCCTCCGGGTGGCGGACCTTGCTCTCGGCGGCGATGTAGCCGGGCAGGTAGGGGCCCTTGTAGCGGGAGCGGTCGATCAGGGTGTGGCGGGTCTCGCCGTAGGTGGCGATGGCCGCGCGGCGCACGGTGCCGTTCTCGTCCGAGACGTCGTTCGGCTCCTCCAGGACGGTGGCGCCGGACGCGCGGGCGTGCTCGATGCACTTGTCGACGTCCGGGACCTCGAGGGCCAGGTCGACGACGCCGTCGCCGTGGCGGCGGTGGTGGTCCAGCAGCGGGCTGTCCGGCAGCACGCCGCCCTTGATCACGAAGCGGCAGGAGCCGGAGCGGAGCACGAAGGCCTTGCGGTCGCGGCGGCCGGTCTCGGGGCCGGAGTAGGCGACCAGCTCCATGCCGAACACGGCCTGGTAGAACTGGGCCGTCTGGGTGGCGTTGCCGACCACGAAGACGACCGCGTCCTGGGCCGTGACGGGGAACGGGTCGGTGGCCGGGTCGTGCTCGACGAGGCCGACGAGGCGGCGCAGCTGCTCGGCGTCGAGGCCGGCCTCGCGCTCCTCGGGGGTCAGCTCAAGGGCGTGGGACTGCGGGGTCATCGGTCGTTCCTCCACTTTGGGCCTCGGCTCTGAGGCTTCCGCTTGGATCGCGGCCGCGCCGTGAACGGGTGGGCGGTGCGGTTGGCGGAGAGCTTGCTCCTGTCCGGGTGGCTGGGCAACAGGTGGGGATTTCACTGTTCAATGTGTACAAGCTGATCAGGAATTCCGGTCTCCGGCTGCGCAATATGTGCTGTCGATCGGGGGTGATTCACGGGGTCTGCCGCACCGGCCCCGTAGCGGCGTCCGAGGCCGTCAGGTGGCGCAGGAACCAGTCCCCGGCGAGCTCGGCGACCAGGTCCAGCGTGCCCGGCTCCTCGAACAGGTGGCCCGCGCCAGGCACCACCGTCAGTTCACTCTCGCAGTGCAGCCCGGCCCTGGCCCGTCGGTTCAGGTCGATCACCATCCCGTCCAGGGCGCCGACCAGGAGCAGCGTCGGGGCGCTCACCCGGCCCAGGACGACCGGCCCGGCCAGGTCCGGGCGCCCGCCGCGCGAGACCACCGCGCCCACGGCCGGCCCGAGCGCGGCGGCGGTGTGCAGCGCGGCGGCCGCCCCCGTGCTGGCGCCGAACAGGCCGAGCGGCAGACCGCGGGTCTCCGGCCGGGCGGCCAGCCGTCCCGCGACGGCGGTCAGCCGGGCTCCCAGCAGCCCCACGTCGAAGACGTTGCGGCGGTCCGCCTCCTCGTCCTCGGTGAGCAGGTCGAAGAGCAGGGTCGCCAGCCCGGAGCGGTTCAGGTGCCCGGCGACGTGGCGGTTGCGCGGGCTGCGCCGACCGCTGCCGCTGCCGTGCGCGAACACCACGATGCCGCGGGCCCCGGCCGGGACGGTCAGCCGGCCGGTCAGCCGGACCCCGGCGGCCGGCAGTACGAGTTCGCGGTCCACGGGCCCGTCGGCCGTTGCCGGCGCGGCCCGGGCCTCGGCCAGCAGCCGCAGCACCTCCTCGTCGCCGGTCTGCGAGAAGTCGCGGTAGAACTCGCCGATCGCGAAGAACGGGGACGGCGTGCCCACGCAGACCAGCTCGTCGGCGACATCCGCCAGGCGCTCCGTCCAGTCCACGGGGGCCACCGGCACGGCGAGCACCACCCGGGCCGCTCCCCGGGCCCGGACGATCCGGCAGGCGGCCCGGGCGGTGGAGCCGGTGGCGACGCCGTCGTCCACCACGACCACCGTGCGTCCGCGTAGGTCCGCGGGCGGGCGGTCGCCCCGGTAGCGGCGTGCCCGGCGCTCCAGCTCGGCGCGCTCGCGCCGCTCCACCTCGGCGAGCTCCGCCTCACCGGCCCCGGCGAGGCGGATGACCTGCTGGTTGAGCACCCGGACGCCGTCCTCGCCGATCGCCCCCATGCCGAGCTCGGGCTGCCGGGGTGCCCCGAGCTTGCGGATCACGCAGATGTCCAGCGGTGCGCCGAGCGCCCGGGCCACCTCGGCGGCCACCGGCACCCCGCCCCTGGGCAGCGCGACCACCACGGTGCCGGGGCCGCCCAGGTGGCCCAGACGGGCGGCCAGCCGCCGGCCCGCGTCCGTGCGGTCGGTGAAGTGCGTCCCGGTGACGTGCATGACACGGCCTCCGTGTTCCACCGTACGCCGGGCGGTGGCCGGTGGAGGGGGCGGGCGGACCCGCGCGGGGAGGGGCGCACACGCGGGCGTGCGGGAGGGTTCCGGCGCCCCGGGCGTGCGGGCGGCGCCCCGGGCGCGGACCCGGACGGACCCGGCGTGGCCCAGGCCGGAGCCGGGCGGTCCCGGGACGAACCCGGGGTGGCCCGGGCCGGAGCCGGGCGCTTCCGGGACGGGCGGTTGGGCGGACCCGGCGCGCACCCGGGCCTGGCCCGGCCCGGGCCCGGGTCAAGCCCGGGCGGTGCACGGGAACGGGACGGGACGACACCCCCGTGTGGCCGGGACGACGGGCGGCGCACGGTTGGTCACAGAGGCGGACCGCCGGGCCCGCCCGCGATCGGAAGGAGCCCCGAAATGCCGGGCACCGTCATCACCGATCTGCGCCGCCGCGGCGCGGTCGACCCCGGCCGCCTGCTGTCGGGTCCCCTGTGCGGCGTCGGACTCCAGTGGCTCGACCCGGGCCACAGCACCGAACTGGCCGCCGACGAGGTCGAGCACGCGTTCTACGTCACCGCCGGCTCCGGTCTGGCCTCCGTTCCCGCGGAGGCCCTCCGGGCGGAGGAGGCCGGTGCGGGCGTCCCGCTGGTGGAGGGCACCTCGGTCGTCCTCCCGCTCGGCTCCCGGACCGTCCTCACCGCCGGCACCGCCGGGCTCGAGTTCTTCCACGCCGTCCTCGCCGTCCCGGTGGGCAGCACGGCCACCGCCGACGCCTTCTCCGCGGACGGAACCGCCGCGGACGACACCTCCGACGACATCCCTGACGCCCCCGACGCCTCCAGCGCCCCCGACGACGTCGACGCCCCTGACGCCGCCGACGCTCCCGACAGCCCCGACACCCCGAACGAAGGTGAACCCAGGTGATCGTCACCACCGACACCGGCACCGCCATGGTCCTCCTCGGCCCGGACGGCGAACGCGTACGGGTCCGCCCGCTCGCCCGCCGCGCGATGCTCACCAGCGCCTGCGAGTCCTTCGACCACCTGCGGCTGAGCCCCGGCGCCCACCACGTGCTCCCGGGCCGCCCCGACGCCGAGACCGTGCTGCACGTCCTGCGCGGGGCCGCCGTCGTCGGCCGGCTCCCCGACGGGACCGACCACCTGGCCTCGGACGGCGACCTGCTGCTGGCCCCGCGCGGCAACGCGCTCCACCTCGAAGCCGGACCGCTCGGCGTGGAACTGCTCTGCCTCACCCTCGCCGTCCCCCGGCACGCCGCCGGCACCCGGGCAGCCCTGGCCCGGCGCCGCGCCGACCGCCGAGCCCGTCCCTGACCGCACCGCCCGAGGAGGCCGTCGTGATCCTCGTCCCCGCCGCCGTCCCCCGTACCGCGCCCGCCCTCCGGCGGCTGATCGATCCCGCACAGCGCCCGGCGGTCCTCGCCGGACTGACCGTCGAGGCCCTGCCCCCCGGTGTCCACGTCGAGCAACTCCCCTGCACCGGGCCAGAGTCGGCCACCGTGGTGCTCGCCGGCCGGCTGATCGCGGCGGACCGGATCCTGTCGCCCGGCGAGGCCCTGCACCACCGGTCGGGCCGGGCCTGCCGGTTCACCGCCGTCCGCGGCGCGCCGACCGTGCTGCTCACCGTCCGCCCGGTCGCGTCCGAGGCCGCCATCCCGTCCCAGCGCTCGAACTCTCACCCCGCCGACGACCGCCGGCGGGTCACCGTGGAGACCGTGGAACTCGCCCCGGGCGAGGTCCACGGCGTGTCGGCCGGCCCGGGGGCGGACGCCTTCCTGCTGGTCCTCTCGGGCACCGGCGGCTTCCTCGACACCGCCGGAGAGGCGTCGCTGTACCCCGGCGACCTGCTCTACCTGCGGGCGGGGGAGCGCTGCGGCCTCCGGGCCGGCCCGCGCGGGCCCGTCACGGCCGTGCTGGGGCGTGCCGGGGCGCTCGCCCCCGGTCTCCGGGCCGAGCGCCGGGAGGAGCGGGCCCGGTCGCTCCCCTGACCCCGCACCCTCCGGCCCGTCGGCCGTGGCCCCCGCCCGGGGTCGCGGCCGACGGCCGTTCCGGTACCCCGACGGCTCCGGCCGCCGTCGGATTCCGGGACCGGAATGGGACGGCGAGCCCATGCGACCGGGGCGTCGCGCTCCGCACAGTGGAGACAAGAGCGATCGACCGAACGGTTGCTCGGAACATTGAGGAGAACCACCCCATGGCTACGAACACCGCGACCAAGGCGCTCTGCCTGGCCTCGGCCCTGGCCGGAGCGATCGCCTCAGCCATCGCGTTCAGGAACGCCTGCGCCGTCGCCGCGCCGGCCAAGCCCAGCAAGCCGAACACGACCCCTCCGCCCGCGGACATCTGCACCCTCGGGCAGGGCGACTGCAACCCCTCTTGACTCCGGTGTGACGACCGTGGCGGCGCACCCGCCACCCCGTCCCGTCCAGGCCCCCGGCACCGCCAGTGCCGGGGGCCTCCCCGTGCCCCGAGCCCTTCCCGTGTCGCCTCCGGCTCCTGCGCCCGCCGTCCCGGGTACGGGCCCGGCACCCGAACGGGCTAACCCGCCCCCGTCCCGCCCGGGGCGTCCGTCGCGCCGGTGGCGCCCGCCGCACCGGCAGTACCAGCAGCACCGGCGGCGCCGGGTGCACCGGCCGCCGCCGAGCGCGGCAGCACCGCCACCACCCGGGTGCCGGGAGTGCCCGGCAGCGACTCCACGGTGCAGTGCCCGCCGATCTCCGCGGCGCGGTCCGCCATCGAGCGCAGCCCCACCCCGCCCGGCCCGTCCCCGTACGGCCCCTGCGGCGACCGCTGCTCCAGCCCGTCGCGGCCCGCCGCACCGCCGCCGTCCCCGCCCCCGGCTCCGGTCCCCGTCCCGACCCCGACCCCGTCGTCCCGGACGGTCAGGGTGAGCGCCGCGTCGTCGACCCGCACCGTCACCTCGGCGGTGCGGGCCCGGGCGTGCCGCAGCACGTTGTTCAGCGCCTCGGCGACGATCCGGTAGGTCGCCACCTCCACGGCGGCCGGCAGCTCGGGCAACGGGTCCGGGCGCAGGTCGGCCGTGACGGTGAGCTCGGCGGTGTCGAAGCCGGCGGCCAGCTGCCGGATCGCCCGGGCCAGCCCGAACTCGCCGAGCGGGGCGGGGCCCAGCCGGTCGGTGATTCGCCGGACCTCCCTGATCGCCATCGCGAGGCCGTCCGAGATGCCGTGCAGCGTCCCGCCCAGGCGGTCCTCCCCGCCACCACCGGCGGCGGCGTTGTCCACTCTCAGCCGCAGCCCCGCCAGCGCGGGCCCGAGGCCGTCGTGGATGTCCCGGCGCAGCCAGCGCCGCTCCTCCTCGCGCGCGGCGACGATCTGCTCCCGGCTGGCCTGCAGGTCCTCCAGGAGCTGCAGGGACGCCACGGCGGGGGAGGCCTGGTCGGACAGCGAGCGCAGGATGTCGATGTCGCTGGCGTCCAGCTCCTGCTCGCCCTCGCGCAGGCCGACGGTCAACTCGCCGATCGGCGCGCCGCGGTGGACCAGCGGGAAGGCCTGCCTCCGCCCGTCCAGGCGGCCGACGGCGGCCAGCCGGCGCTGCCCGGCCCGGGTGGCGACGGTCAGGGCGACGCCGGGCAGCCGCAGCTGCTCCGCGACGGCGGCGCACAGCGCGTCCGGCAGCCGTTCCGGCTCGCCGACCTGCCGCACCCGCCCGGCCAGGGTCCGCAACACCTGGTAGGGGTGGGCGCGTTCGCCGTAGTACAGGTGGTCGATCAGGGAGACCGCCCGGCGGGTGGCCCGGGGCAGGCCCGCACCGAGCGCGAAGACCAGCCCGATCAGCAGCAGCGCGGCCCCGCCCCGCCCGGGCACCAGCCAGCTCGACAGCACGGCCGCCAGCACCACGAACAGCGTCAGCAACCCGGTGGCCAGCAGCAGCCCGGTCAGCACGCTGCGGGCCGCCCGGTCGAGCCGCCAGCCGCCGTCGCGGATCACCAGGTAGCCGATGGCGACGGCCCAGACGGCCCCGGCGACGGCGAAGACGGTGTAGCTGAGCCAGTAGTGCTCCTGGTAGTTGTGCGTGTAGAAGTCCTGCATGCCGGCGAGGAGCAGGTACGCGGCCAGCAGCCCCGCCACGTGCGCCCGGTGCCGCAGCGCCCAGTCCTTCCGGGGGTCCGCCGCCGGCGGCCGCGCGGGCCGGACCAGGCGTACCAGCAGGACGAGCGCGGCGAAGCCGATGAGCAGGTAGTTGACGGGCTGGTAGAGGTCGAGGAGCCGGTTGGAGAGGTGCCCGAAGAACGTCGCGGGGGCGGTGTCGGCCAGCGGGTTGGGGTGGCCGAAGGCGTTGGTGCGGTGCAGGAACCAGAGGTTGGCCGGCAGCTGCCACAGCGCGACCGCCCCGATGTACCACCACCAGTGGCGGCTGGTCAGCCGTCCGGAGGGGAGCCAGAGCGGCAGCACGTAGAACAGCGTCGCGCTGACCACGTCGCACACCGCGCGCAGCGCCACCGTCGCGCCGACGATGCCCGGGTCGGAGACCTCCACCCACACCGGGGCGGAGGCCGCGTTGGGCAGGATCAGGGCCAGCGCGTAGCAGAGCATCACCCAGCCCAGCGGGCTGCCCGGGCGGTGGGCGTGCAGCAGCATCCCGGCACCGGCGGTGGGCAGCGCGTAGATCAGGGTGCCGAGCTCGTTGCGCGGGTAGGTGATGGCGGGGTCGCCGAGATGGACGAGCACGTAGCAGGTCCAGAGCATCGACACGACCAGGCAGACCGAGGTGACGGTGGCCGCCGCGGCTAGCTGCCGTCGGGCGGGGGACGGTCCGGAACTGCGCCGGGAGGGCGCGCGGCCGGACCGGGGAGAGGTCACCGTGATCATGGAACCGCCTCGAAATGGACTGGGGGTGTGGTCCACCGGCCGGAATGTGGTGCGCCGGTACTGGTCGGCCGGCACACGGTCCAGTCTCGGCTGCCCGGTGTCCCGGGCGCGTGGGGCAGCGGTCCCGCTTTCCGGCCGGGACGGGTCGGGGCCGGCGGGCCGCCGCGCCCGGGAGCACCCCGGAGAGGGGCAACTCCGAGCATGTCACGGAAAGTCACGAGATCATCGCTGGTAGTGTCGGCCGGGTGGATGAACAGCCGCCGGTGGCACCCCCGGGGCGGGCGCCCGACGCCCCGCCCGTCCGTGTACTGATCGTCGACGACCACCCCCTCTTCCGGGAGGGGCTCAAGGTGGCGCTGGAGAGCGCCGAGGGCGTCGTGGTGGTGGCCGAGGCCGAGCGGGTCGCGGACGTGTCCGGGGCCGTCGAACGGCACCGTCCCAACGTCGTGATCATGGACCTCTCGCTGCCCGACGGCTCGGGCCTGGAAGCCGTCCGGCGGCTCTCGGCGCAGGAACAGGCGCCGCCGGTGCTGATGCTGACCATGTCCGACGACGACGGCAACCTGCTCGCCGCCCTCCAGGCCGGTGCGCGCGGCTACCTGGTCAAGGGCGCCGGGCGGGAGGAGGTGCTGCACGCGGTGCGCACCGTCGCGGCGGGCGGCGCCGTCTTCGGCGGCGAGGTCGCCGGGCGGATCACCGCCCTGCTCGCCGGCGCCCGGATGCGCGAGGCGGAACAGCTCTTCCCGGAGCTCACCGCGCGGGAGGCCGAGGTGCTGGACCTGGTCGCGCGCGGCCTGGACAACCGGCGGATCGCCCGGGAGCTGGTGGTCGCGGAGAAGACCGTCCGCAACCACGTCACCCACATCTTCGAGAAGCTGCACGTCGCCACCCGGGCCGAGGCCGTCGCCCGGGCCCGGGACATGGGCCTCGGCGACGGCTGAACGGGGCCGGGGTGCCGGGGGTCCTGGACGCGCCGGGGTGCCGCGGGTGCCGCGGGACGGAACCGGGGGTGCCGGTCCGCCGACCGGCACCCCCGGGGGTCCCTCCGTGGTCTTTCCCGACGGGTGACTACGGCTGCATCTCGTACGCGCCCGACAGCCCCTCGACCATCGCCCACACCGCGTCGGCGCGCACCGCGTTGGCGACCGGCCGGCGCACGTTCGCCAGCGCCCAGGCGGCCTGCTCCTCGGTGGTCGAGGACTTGCCGTGCAGCTCGGTGGCGTGCGCGGAGAAGTCGCGGACCAGCGCGTCGAAGATCTGGTCCAGCACGTCCTCGTCCAGGCCGGTCAGCTCGGCCTGCTCCAGCACCAGCTGGCCGTAGACGATCAGCGCGAAGAGCTGGCCGATCTCCAGCAGGAAGTCCAGGTCGGCCTGCTGCTCCTTGCTCGGCGCGTGGCTGAGCAGCAGCTCGCAGAAGCCGTCGGCCTGCTCGCGGAAGCGGGCGACGTTCGGGACCTGCGCGTGGCGGTCGTAGGCCGTGCGCCAGTCGTGGAAGCGGATCGCGCCCAGGCCGCGGGCCGCGCCCTGGCGGAACAGGAAGGCGTCGTCGGCGGCGTCCAGGCGGCTCGGCACCGGCGCGTACTCGGTCGGGGCGAACAGGTAGTTGCCCATGAACTTGAGGATCAGCGCTAGGTTGACGTGGACGGTGCCCTCCAGCTTCGGCAGGCCGCGGATGTCCTTCGCCGCCTTGTCGAAGTAGGTGTCCGCCTCGAAGCCCTTGGCCGCGATGACGTCCCACATCAGGTCGATGACCTTCTCGCCCTCGGTGGTGACCTTCATCTTGGTCATCGGGTTGAAGAGCAGGTAGCGGCGGTCCTCGGGGGAGGCGGTGCGGAAGTAGTCCACGGCGCGCGCGCTGAACAGCTTCATCGCCACCAGGCGGGCGTACGCGTCGGTCAACTCGCGGCGCACGTGCGGGAAGTCGGTGACCTTGCGGCCGTACAGCACCCGGTTGTGGGCGTGTGTGACGGCCTCGTACATCGCGTGCTCGCAGATGCCGACGGAGGCCGTGCAGAGGTTGAACTTGCCGACGTTGACGGTGTTCAGCGCCGCGTCGAAGGCCGCCTGGCCGGTGTGCAGCACGTCCTCGGCGCGCACCGGGTAGTCCTCGAGCCGGAACTCGCTGACGTACATCTGGGCGTTCACCACGTTCTTGACCAGGTGGTACGCCTCGTGGCGGCTGTCGGCGGCGAAGAAGACGTAGCCCTCCGGGCCCTCGACGTCCGAGCGGCGGCCGAAGACCGAGACCAGGCCGGCCACGTTGCCGTTGCCGATGTAGTACTTGGAGCCGGTCGCGGTGAAGCCGCCCTCGCCGTCGGGGGTGAGGATCATGTCGGTGGAGTAGATGTCGGCGCCGTGGGTGCGCTCGGAGAGCCCGAACGCCATCACGTGACCCTCCGTCAGGAGCTTGGCAGCACGGGCCCGGACGGCCTCGTTGCCGCTCTGCCAGACCGGGCCGAGGCCGAGGATGGTGACCTGCCAGGTGTACCAGTAGCCGAGGCCGTAGAAGCCGAGGATCTCGTTCAGCTCGGCGATCCGGGCGGTGTCCCAGCGCTTGCCGGCGTCGGCCGAGGACGGCGTCAGGAACTCCGCGAACAGGCCCTCCTTGGCGGCGAACTCGAGGAAGTCGCCGTACCAGCTGCGGTCGATGTAGGTGTCGATCAGCGCCTTCTTGCCGCGGGACTCGAACCAGTCCACGGTCGCGCGCAGCAGCCGGCGGGTCGGCTCGTCGAACTGCGCGGGGTCGTACGTACGCGGGTTGAAGAGCATCACGGGCTCCCGGGGGTCGAGGGTGTGTCGGGGGGTGTGGGTCGGTCGGGCGGCTGTCGGCCGGGCGGGGCGACTGACGGATCACGGGTTTCAGATGACAGGTGACAGATTTCAGATTTCATCATCTGTCATCTGTCATTCGTCATCCGTCATCCGTCGGCGGGCGTCCGGTGTCCGGCGCCCGCCTTCGGCCGTCCGTCCGGCGCCCTTCGTCGATCGGTCCTCCGGCCCGGGTTCCCCGCCGTGCGCCGTCCGCTGTTCGATCGTCGGATCCGGTGGCGGGGCGCCGGGCGGAGTCGTCAGGACTGCCGGTCGGCGGCGAGGCGGTGGAGCGTTTCGAGCACGTCGTCGAGCCAGGCGAGGGTCATCCGCTCGTACTCGATGCCGCCGCGCAGCACCACGTGCTGGAGCTCCTGGCGGGTGTCGAGCGAGGTGAGGTCGGGGAAGTCGCGCTGTTCGCCGTGCAGGTAGCGGGCGAGCAGGGCGGCGTGTCCCTCGCGGTGCCGTTCGACCTCGGAGATCAGCGCGGCCGGGTCGTCGAAGGCGGCGGCGCGGATCTTGACCGCGAGCTCGTGGCGGACGGTCTCCGGTTCGACCGGTTCGCGCAGCCAGCCGGCCAGTGCGGCCCGGCCGGGCTCGGCGGCCGAGTAGACCTTCTTGTCCGGTCTGCCGTCCTGGGCGACCTCCTCGGCGGCGACCCAGCCGTCGGCCTCCATGCGTCGCAGCACCCGGTAGATCTGCTGGTGGGTGGCGGTCCAGAAGCGGCCGATGGAGCGGTCGAACCGCCGGGCCAGCTCGTAGCCGGAGCCGGGCTGCTCCAGGAGGGATACGAGGATCGCGTGCTCCAGTGCCATGCCCGCATCCTGCTATGCAACGAGTTGCATAGGCAATGGGGCCTCGGGCCGGTGAGACGCAGGTCACCGGCGTGATCGGATGGTTATCGATCATTTCGGACAATCAGGTACAAAACGTTAGAGAAGGGCCAGAATGGGTACGGGGCAAGCGCCTTCCATGTTCCGAACCGTAGGAGGTGGTATCGGTGTCTACCCAGATCCCGATGGGCATGGAACACCACCCGGACATCGTCGAACTCCGGGAACACTACGAGCGGGTCACCTCGACCCCCCGGGCCCAGGGCGTGGAGGCCCTGGCCGTACTGGCCGGTCTCTTCCTGGCCGCGTCGCCGTGGATCGTCGGCTTCACCGCGTTCAGCACCCTGACCGTCACCTGTCTGATCGTCGGCCTGGCCTACTGCCTGCTGATGGCGGGCTACGGATCGGCCTACGAGCGCACGCACGCGAGGGCCTGGGCGGCCACCGCGCTCGGCGCGTGGACGATCATCTCCCCCTGGGTCGTCTCCGGGTCGGTCGCGCACGGCAAGAACATCGTCACCTGCGTCATCGTCGGCGCCGTGATGTTCCTGCTCGGACTCGCGGCGATCTCGATGGCCACGATCACGTCGAACGGAGCTGCGATGCGGCTCGGCCGGGCCGGCCGAGCGAAGGACTGATCCTCCCCTCGTCGGGGTCCGGGGCGCGGAGGACGGAACCGACCTCCGCGCCCCGGCATGCGCCGCCCGCCGCACCGGCGGGCGGCGCGCCGCGTCGGGGGCGGGTCAGGGGCGGGTCATCCGCAGCACGTCCAGGGCCTCGTCGAGCTGCTCCGCGGTGAGCGCGCCCCGCTCCAGGTAGCCGCGTTCCAGGACGACCTGGCGGATCGTCTTGCGCTCCGCGAGGGCCTGCTTGGCGACCTTGGCGGCCTCCTCGTACCCGATGTACCGGTTCAGCGGCGTCACCACCGAGGGCGAGGACTCCGCGTACTCGCGGGCCCGTTCGACGTTGGCGGTGATGCCGTCCACCGTCCGGTCCGCCAGCAGCCGGGCGCTGTTGGCCAGCAGTCGCACCGACTCCAGCACGTTGCGGGCGATCACCGGGAGCATCACGTTCAGCTCGAAGTTGCCGCTCGCGCCGGCCAGCGTCACCGTCGCGTCGTTGCCGACCACCTGCGCGGCGACCATCAGCACCACCTCGGGCAGCACCGGGTTCACCTTGCCCGGCATGATCGACGAACCGGGCTGCAGATCAGGCAGGTTGATCTCGCCGAGGCCGGTGCGCGGCCCGGAGCCCATCCACCGCAGGTCGTTCGCGATCTTCGTGAACCCGACTGCCACCGTGCGCAGTTGGCCGCTCAGCTCGACCAGGGCGTCGCGCGCGCCCTGCGCCTCGAAGTGGTCCCTGGCCTCGGTCAGCGGCAGCTCCGTGGCGCGGGCCACCTCCTCGATGACCGCGGCCGGGAAACCGGGCGGGGTGTTGATGCCCGTGCCCACCGCCGTGCCGCCGAGCGGGAGTTCGGCCACCCGGGGGAGCGTGGCCAGCAGCCGCTCGCGGCCGTGCCGCACCTGGGCCGCGTAGCCGCCGAACTCCTGGCCGAGGGTGACGGGCGTGGCGTCCATCAGGTGCGTCCGGCCGGACTTGACCACCTGCGCGAACTCGGCGGCCTTGCGCTCCAGGGCCTCCGCCAGGTGCTCCAGTGCCGGGATCAGGTCATGGGTGACGGCGGCGGTCGCGGCGATGTGGATCGACGACGGGAACACGTCGTTGGACGACTGACTGGCGTTGACGTGGTCGTTCGGGTGGACCGGCCGGCCCAGCCGCTCCGTCGCCAGGGTCGCGATCACCTCGTTGGTGTTCATGTTGGACGAGGTGCCCGACCCGGTCTGGAACACGTCCACCGGGAACTCGCCGTCCCAGCGCCCGTCGGCGACCTCCTCGGCCGCCGCCGCGATCGCCGCCGCGGTCTCCTCGTCGAGGACGCCGAGGCGGGCGTTCACCCGGGCCGCCGCCGCCTTGATCCGGGCCAGGGCCGCGATGTGCGCACGTTCCAGCCGCTGACCGGACACCGGGAAGTTCTCCACGGCCCGCTGGGTCTGCGCCTGCCACTTCGCGGCGGCCGGCACCCGCACCTCGCCCATCGAGTCGTGCTCGATCCGGAACGCGGACCCGCCCTGCCGGCGGTCGTCCTGCCGCTCCACCTGCTCGTCACCCATCGCGCGCTGCACCTCCTGAACGGGCCGGTCCGGCCCCCGGGCTGTCTTCGATCACCACAGCCGCGCGCGGGCCCCGGGTATTTCCGACGGTGCCCGGGACCGTCCGGGCGGCCGAATCCGCCAGGGCGCGCCCCGGGCAGGACCCGGCGGGGTGCCGGGCGGGACCCCGGGGGCCCCGCCGTCGTCCGGCAGGGTCATGATCACTCGAACGGATGAATACTCGCGTGGAGCGCTTCAAACGGCCGTGCGCCGCTTCGTACGCTCCTGCCGGGCCACCACGACACGGTTGGCCATGACGAGGGGGCGGACGGATGACGACGACGGGGCTGCGGGGGCGCACGCGGGTGGGGGCGCGAACGCCGATTCGTGCGGAGGCGTGAACACGGGCCTGAAGCCGGGCACGGGCCTGAAGCCGGGCACGGGCGTGAACCCGGGGACGGGCGTGAGCGCGGAGACCGCGGACCCGACCGGGGACACGGCCCGCCGGGGTCGGGCCGACGCGCGGGGCGCGGGCCGGGCGGCCGGTGGGGGAGCCGGCCTCACCCGGCGGCAGCTGCTCGGCGCCTCCGCCGCCCTCGGCGGCGCGGCCTGGCTGCTGCGCGGCACCGTCGGCCCGGACAGCGCCGAGGCCTCGACCCCGGCTCCGCCCGGACTGCCCGCCGGCACCGAGCTGTACCAGCGGGTGTTCCAGAACTGGTCCGGGGAGATCCGCACCGACCAGCTGTGGACCTGCGCGCCGCGCACCCCCGAGGAGGTCCCGGCCCTGGCGGACTGGGCCCACGCCAACGGCTGGCGGCTGCGCGCCACCGGCTACCGGCACACCTGGGCGCCGCTCACCGTCGCCGACGGCACGCCCGGCAGCGCCCGCGTCCTGCTGCTGGACACCAGCCGCCACCTCACCGCGATCACCGCCGACTCGCCGACCACCGTGCGCGCCCAGACCGGCGCCACCATGGAGGACCTGCTGGCCCACCTGGCCGGCCGTGGACTCGGCCTGACCGCCTGCCCGGCCCCCGGCGAACTCACCGTCGGCGGCGTGCTCGCCATCGGCGGCCACGGCACCGCCGTCCCCGCCACCGGCGAACTCCGGCCGGACGGGCAGGGTTACGGATCGGTCAGCAACCAGGTCGTCCGGCTCACCGCCGTCGTCCTCGACCCGGCCACCGGCCGCTACGCGCTGCGCACCTTCGACCGTGCCGAGGCCGACACGGCCGCCTTCCTGGTGCACCTGGGCCGGGCCTTCCTCACCGAAGTCGTGCTGCGGGCCGGCGCCGACCGCCCGCTGCGCTGCGTCAGCCGCCTCGACATCCCGGCGAGCGAACTCTTCGCCCGACCCGGAACCGCCGGTGGTGCCGGCGGTGCCGGTGCCGGTGCCGGTGGTGGGTCCGGCTCCGGTTCCGGGAGTGGCGGCGGACTGCTCGGCGGTGTCCTCGGCGGCCTCCTCGGCGAGGGCGGCGGGCCCCGCACCTTCGCCGAGTTCGTCGAACGCGACGGCCGCGCCGAGGCGATCTGGTTCGCCTACACCGACTACCCGTGGCTCAAGACCTGGAGCGTCACCCCCGCCAAGCCGCTCGCCTCCCGAGCCGTCGACGAGCCCTACAACTACCCCTTCTCGGACATCGTTCCGGAGCCCGTGGCGCGGCTGGCCGGCCAGATCGTCGCCGGCGCCTGGGGATCGGCCCCGCTCTTCGGCCAACTCCAGTACCTGATCGCCAAGGTGGCGCTCACCGGCGACCTCACCGACGTCCTGCTCTCCGGCGGAGTCCTGCGGGACCTGCTCTCCGGCGACCTGCTCACCCACCTGCTCGCCGGCGGCCTGCGGTCCGACCTCTGGGGCCCTTCGCGCACCCTGCTGCAGTACGTCCGCCCCACCACCCTGCGGGTCACCGCGAACGGGTACGCCGTCCTCGCGCGGCGCGCCGACCTGCAGTGGGTTGTCAGCGAATTCGCCTCCTACTACCGGCAGTTGCTCGCCGAGTACCAGTCCCGCGGGGAGTTCCCGGTGAACGGCGCGGTGGAGATCCGGGTCACCGGCCTGGACGACCCAGGCGCGGTCGGGGTGCCGGGGGCGCGCCCGCCGCTGCTGTCCGCGCTGCGCCCGCGGCCGGACCGGCCGGAGTGGGACACCGCCGTCTGGCTCGACGTCCTCGCCTTCCCCGGCACCCCCGGCCTGGAGCGCTTCGCCCGGGACCTGGAGCAGTGGCTGCTGCGCACCTTCGACGGCACCCGGGCGGGTCTGCGGGTCGAGTGGTCCAAGGGCTGGGCCTACACGGCCGGGGCGGCCTGGTCCGATCCGGACGTGCTCGGCCGGGTCATCCCCGCCAGCCTGCGCGACGGCGGCGGGCCCGGCTGGGACGAGGCGGTCGCCGTCCTGGACCGCCACGACCCGCACCGGGTGTTCGGGAACCCGTTCCTGGACGGCCTGTTGAAGTGACCTGGCCGGCCGGCAGGTTGGCCGGATGGCTGGTCGGCCGGTGCGGGCGGGCCTCGCAAGGGCTCCTCCCGAGGATCCCGGCCGGACGGGCAGTGGTGGCGAATCGTCAGATGTGCTCCATCACGATCACCGCGAGGGTGTCCGGTGCCAGTGCGCGGAAGACGTGCGGGGCGTCGCCCGGGTAGCTCACGTAGTCGCCCGGGCCCAGTTCGACGGGTGCCTCGGTCGGGCCGACCAGCGCCCGGCCGGAGCCGATCATCACGTGTTCGACGGTGCCGGGCATGTGCGGGTCGGAGGCCCGGGTCTCGCCCGGCTGGGCCTCGATCCGGTAGATGTCGCGGCGGGCGTTCGGCGGGCACGAGGACAGCACGGTGGCTGCGTAGTCGGCGCGCTCGGAGTGCGTCACCGGACCCTCGCCGGCCCGGATCACCTTGACCGCCGGCCGGGGCGGATCGACCAGACGGCTGAACGGGACGTTCAGGGCGACGCCGAGCGCCCAGAGCGTCTCCACGCTCGGATTTCCGGCGCCCGACTCCAGCTGCGAGAGCGTCGACTTGGCGATGCCCGCACGCCGCGCCAGCTCGGCCATCGACAGCCCGCTGCGCTCGCGTTCGCGCCGGATCGACGCGGCGATCAGGCTGATCAGCTCCACGCCCGAGCCCGCGGGCGGGGCGGTCCGGTCACTCATGCTTGCCACTCGCGCATTCTCCCTGGCTCCTTCTGCCGCTCCGGCTGGTGCCGTTCATGCTGCCACTGTCGACGGCGGCTGCCTCCGGCACCTGCGTTCGCTCTGTCGGTTCATTCGTTCGGCTTGACGAACCCCGCTCGGCGGGTTCACTCTGATGGACATGCGTTCGCTCCTCCGAACACTGGAACATGCCACCCTCCGTGACATCGCTCTGGTCTGCCTGGCCGACGCCCTCGTCGGCGCCTCCTTCGGCGCGATCAGCGTCTCCGGCGGCCTGCCACTGTGGGTGCCGATCGCCCTCTCCGTCCTCGTCTTCGCCGGCGGCTCCCAGTTCGCGGCCGTCGGTGTGGTGCTCTCCGGCGGCGGCGCGCTCGCCGCGGTCGCCACCGGGCTGGTGCTCAACGCCCGGCTCCTGCCCTTCGGCTTCACCGTGGCCGACGCGCTCGAAGGCCCCCTGTGGCGGCGGCTGTTCGGGGCCCAGCTGATCACCGACGAGAGTGCCGCCTTCGTCCTGCGCCAGGACGACGGGCGCCGGCGCCGGGCCGCGTTCTGGCTCTGCGGCGTCGCGCTGTACCTGGTGTGGAACGTCTCGGTGCTGCTCGGGGCCCTCGCCGGCGGGCTGATCGGCGACACGGACGCGCTGGGACTCGACGCGGCCTTCCCCGCCGTCCTGCTCGCACTCGTCCTGCCCTCGCTCACCGACCGCCGCACCCGCACCGCGGCCGTCGTGGGCGCCGTCGTGGCCGTCGCCGCCACGCCGTTCGTCCCGGCGGGGCTGCCCGTCCTGCTCGCCCTGGTGGGGCTGCTGTTCGCCGGAGGGCCCGGAGCCCCCGGTGTGTCGGAGGTCGGTGTGTCGGAGGTCGGCGGGTCGGAGTCGGTGGTGCCGACGGCGCCGGGCGGGGTTTCGGGTGGGGCGTCGGGTGGGGCGTCAGGCGGGGTACCGGCGGTGGCGGCGAACGTCGGCGCGGCCGAGAAGGAGGAAGTCCGATGATGCCGCTGTACGCCGTCCTGCTGTTGGCCGTCGGGACGTACGCCTTCCGTCTGGCCGGGCCGCTCCTCGGCCACCGGCTCGCACTCTCGGAGCGCCTGCGGCACCTGCTCGCCGTGGCGGCGGCCGTCCTCCTGGTCGCTCTGGCGGCGACCGGGGCCCTGACGCAGGGGCACGGCTTCGCGGGCGTGGCCCGTCCGGCCGGTGTGCTGGTCGCCGGAGTGCTCGCGCTTCGCCGGGCTCCGTTTCCGCTGGTGGTCGTCGCGGGGGCGGTGACGACGGCGCTGCTCCGGTTGTGCGGGGTCGCGTGACGGGCTGCGCGGACCGGGAGGCGTGACGGTCGCACGCGCCCGGGCGGGCTTCGACGAGCCCGACGGCGAACGGATGACAGCGAACAGCGAACAGATGACAGATGACAGATTTCGAAATCTGAAATCTGTCATCTGTTCGCCGTCATCCGTCATCCGTCATCCGTCAGCTGACCGCGGGACCACCGCCCAGGGCCTTGAAGAAGATCGTCGTCGGATGCGGGACGCCGGCGGGATCGGTCGCGTAGTCCGGTACCGAGCCGACCCTGGTCCAGCCGCCCGCCTCGTACATCCGTTCCGCCGGGCTGCCCGTCTGGGTGTCCAGCACCAGCAGTCGCAGCCCCAACTCGCCCGCCTGCTCCTCCAGGGCCGCCAGCAGCCGCCCGGCGAGCCGTTGCCCGCGGTGCTCCGGATGCACCATCAGCTTGGCGACCTCGCCGCGGTGCCGGCCGTTCGCCGTCGCCGCGGGCCGCAGCTGGACCGTCCCGGCGAGCCGCCCGCCGTCCACCGCCCGGACCGTCCACAGCAGCAGCCGTCCGGTCTCGAGGTCCGGGGCGAGCGCCCGCCACCACGCGACGGCCTCGGCCCGCTCCAGCGGTGCGAGGAACCCGAGCGAGGCGCCGCCGCGGACGGTGTCCGCCAGCAGCGCGGCCAGCTCCTCCGCCGCACCGGGCAGTTCCTCCGCCGTCACCCGGCCGACCGCGTACCGCACACCGCCCACCCCGCCGGCGGAACCGTTGCCGTCGCCGTCTGCGGTGCCACCGACGGGGCCGCCCCGCCGGCCGTGCTCCGCGCCCGCGGGCCTGCCGCCGTCCATGTCGCTTTCCTCACTCGTTCGCGCCCGCCCGCCGCCCTCCCGGGTGCGGAATACTCGCCGGTACTCCGCCGAGACTACAAGGAGCTTCAATGACGAAGCCGACCCGGATCGACCCGTCCGACCTGCTCGCCGTCGGCGACCTCCTCTCCGACGAGGAGCGGCTGATCCGCGACACCGTCCGCCGGTTCACGGAGGAACGGATCCGCCCGCACATCGGCGACTGGTTCGAGCGCGGCGTCTTCCCGGCCCGCGAGCTGGCCCCCGAGCTCGGCGCCCTCGGCGTGCTCGGGATGCACCTCGACGGTTACGGCTGCGCCGGCGCCGGGGCGGTCGCGTACGGGGTCGCCTGTATGGAGCTGGAGGCCGCGGACTCGGGGCTGCGCAGTTTCGTCTCCGTCCAGGGCTCGCTCGCCATGCGGTCGATCCACGCGTTCGGCTCCGAGGAGCAGAAGCAGCGGTGGCTGCCCGGGATGGCCGCCGGTGAGCTGATCGGCTGCTTCGGCCTCACCGAGCCCGACTTCGGGTCGGACCCGGCCAACATGCGCACCCGGGCGGTGCGCAAGGGCGGCGACTGGGTGCTGTCGGGCAGCAAGATGTGGATCACCAACGGCAGCATCTCCGACGTCGCCGTCGTCTGGGCGCAGACCGAGGAGGGTGTGCGGGGCTTCCTGGTCGAGCGCGGAGCCCGTGGTCTGACCGCCACCGACGTGCACGGCAAGCTGTCCCTGCGCGCCTCGGTGACCAGCGAACTCGCCTTCGACGAGGTGGTCCTGCCGGCCGACGCCGTCCTGCCCGGCGTCACCGGTCTGCGCGGGCCGCTCTCCTCCCTCAACGAGGCCCGCTACGGCATCCTCTGGGGCACCGTCGGCGCCGCCCGCGACTGCTACACCGCGGCCCTCGACTACGCGAAGTCCCGGATCCAGTTCGACCGCCCGATCGCCGGCTTCCAGCTCACCCAGCAGAAGCTCGTCGAGATGATGCTGGAGGTCGAGAAGGCCTACCTGGTCGCCCTGCGGATCGGCCGGCTCAAGGAGGAGGGCGCCGCCCGCCCGCCGCACATCAGCTTCGGCAAGCTGAACAACGTCCGCACCGCGCTGGAGATCGCCCGCAGTGCCCGGACGGTCCTCGGAGCCAACGGCATCACCACCGAGTACCCGGTCCTCCGGCACGCCAACAACCTGGAGTCGGTGCTCACCTACGAGGGCACCAGCGAGATCCACACCCTGGTGCTGGGCGAGACCATCACCGGCGAGTCCGCGTACCGCTGACCCGGCGCCGGCCGTCCCGGGTGCCGGGGTACTCCGGCACCCGGTGCGGCTCTGGTAAGCCTCCGGGGCGCGCCTCGGCGTCCGCGGTCCGCCAAGGCCGCTGGGGAACCCGGCCGCTGGGAACCCGGCCGCCGGGAAATCCGGTGGCCGGGTCCGCCGTGGCCCGGCTACCGTCCCGGCCATGGAGAACCGGCCCACCGCGAGCGGCACCGCCCCGACCACCACCCTCTGGCGCCCGACCGGCCCCGAGGAACTGGCCCTGGTCGAGGCGTCCGGCCGGCGTGCCTGGCCGCCCCGGCTGCCCGAGCAGCCGATCTTCTACCCCGTCCTCGACGAGGACTACGCGATCCGCATCGCCCGCGACTGGAACGTCCCGGCCTCCGGCGTCGGCTACGTGACCCGCTTCGAGGTCGACACCGCCTTCCTCGCCCGCTACCCCGTGCAGCAGGCGGGCGGCCGGACGATCCTGGAACTCTGGGTGCCGGCCGAGGAGTTGGCCGAGTTCAACCGGAACATCGTCGGCCGCATCGAGGTCGTCCACACGTTCCACCCCCAGCCGTGACGGGCCGCTCCGTGACGAGTCGGGCGGTGACGGGCCAAACGGCGGAGGGCCGGGCGGTGACGGGCCGGGCTACGGCGGGCCAGGCCGGGCCCGGCCGCGTGCTGCTCACCTCCGCCCAGCGGACCAGCACCACCGCCCTGCTCGTCGAGGCCGCCGCCGGGCGGGGTCTGGCCACCGCCGTCCTCGACGGCCCCGCGACCGTCGAGCGCCTCGCCGGGCGACCCCTCCACTGGTACGGCGGCCCGTTCGCGGCCGCCCGGGTAGCCGGCCCGCTCGGCCTCGCCCTGCTCGAACCCGAGGACGACTGGCTCACCCGCCTGCCCGCGGAGTACACCCGCCGCCGGATCGAACTGACCACCCTCGCCGAGGCGTGGGCGCTGCGCCGTCCGGCGTTCGTCAAGCCACCTGCCGACAAGTCGATCCCGCCCGCCGTCTACCCGGACGGCACCCGGCTGCCGCGCACCGGTGACCGGATCGGCCCCGACACGCCCGTCCTGGTCAGCGAGCCGGTGACCTTCGCCGCCGAGTACCGGCTGTTCGTCCGCGACGGCGAGGTGCTCACCGGCAGCCGCTACGCCCGCTTCGGACGGCTCGACCCGGCACCGCTGGACGCCGGGGCGACCGCCTTCGCCCGGCGCCTGCTCGCCGACGTCGGCGAGACCCTGCCGAGCGGGGTCGTCCTGGACGTCGGCCCGATCGCCGACCCCTACGACCCGGCCGTGCACTGGGCCGTCGTCGAGGCGAACATGCCGTGGTTCGCGCACTGCTACGCCGCCGACCCGGACCGCGTCCTGGACGTGGTGCTGCGCGCGGCCGGACCGGCCGCGGAACTCGCCGCGGCCGACCGCCGGTTCGTCCGTACCGCCGCCTGACACCTGGCGGACACCCGGCGTTCGGCGGGCGGACGCCGGGCGGTACGGCGGGAGGTGAAACATGGCGCGGTCGGCGGCGCCCTCGGCGGGCGCGGCCGGGTGTGCACGACCGAAAGGAAGCCCTGCCATGTCCGCTGCCCAGTGGCCCCGCCCCCGCGTGCTCGTCGTCGGGATCGACGGTGTCCGCCACGACTACCTGGAGCACGTGCCGATGCCCCGGCTGCAGGAGGTCGCCGAGGCCGGTTTCCTGGTGCCGGTCACCGTCGCGGACACCACGCCCACCATGTCCGGGCCGTGCTGGGCCACCATCGTCACCGGGGTCGAGCCCGCCAAGCACGGCGTCTGGGGCAACCACCTCGCGGGCAACCGGCTCGACGTCTTCCCCGACTTCGCGACCCGGCTCGCCCGCGGTGACCGCCGCCGCACCTTCGTCGCGGCCGGCTGGGACCCTCTGGTGATCAACCAGTCCGGCGGCCCGCTGTTCCGCGCCCCCGGCCGGCTCTCCTACGTCTCCCCGGCGGAGGACACCCCCGAGGCATGGGAGACCGTCGACGAGGAGGTCACCCGGGAGGCCGTCCACGTCCTGTCCACCGCCGACCCGGAGGCGTCCTTCGTCTACCTCGGCGCCGTCGACGAGACCGCCCACTTCCTCGGCTGCGGCGAGGAGTACCGCGCGGCCATGCGCACCGCGGACGAGCGCCTCGGCCGGCTGCTCGACGCCGTCCGCGGCCGGGCGACCCACGCCGACGAGCAGTGGACCGTCATCGTCGTCACCGACCACGGGCACGTCGACGCAGGCGGGCACGGCGGCCGCACCCCCGAGGAGCGCACCGCCTGGGTCGCCTGCGCCGGGCACGACGTCCCGGCCGGTCCGCCCACCGGGGAGATCCGCCACCCGGACGTCGCCGCCCAGGTGTACGCCTCCCTGCTGCGCCCCATCGACCCGCACTGGACCCTCGACGGCCGGCCCTTCCCGCTCGCCCGACCGGTGTCCGCGGCCCCCGCGGCCCCCGCGGCCCCCGTGACGCCCGCGGAGCCCGTGACGGTCTGAGCGGGGCGGCACCCCGCCCCACCCCTCCGTCCGCCCCGGACGGAGCCTCAGACCGGCCCGCCGGAACGACCCGGACGCCACCTCAGAAACCCCGCGCCGCCCCCCGGGTGCAGCACACCGGGCTGCGCCGTCGCCGCACCTGAGTGACGCTCGATCGGGGCCCCGGCAAGGCCCGACCGCCGCAGGACACCACCGCGAGGGCGGCCTACCCCTGAGACCCGGCCGCCGGACATACCTCTGAAGGTGGAGACCGTACCCCGTGGGATGGAGGCGAGATCTCGACCTGGTGGTGACGCTCCGGCCGGGCGGCGCACGCCACGATGGATACACCCGGGCGGCGGACGTCGCGGACCGGGCCGGGGGCGGTCACCGACACGGCGACCGGCCTCGCAAAGGCAACGGACACGGAGAGGGCAGACGGGCATGAAGGGCATCGTGAGCAAGGTCGCGCTGGGAGTCGCGGGCACCGGCATGGCCGTCGCCGTGGCAGCCGTGGCAGTCGGCCCGCGGGTGTCCGAGTGGTACGACGGGCGCCACCAGGAGCACGCCTCCTTCGCGAGCGGGAGCCAGGCCAAGGCCGAGCGCCGCTCGATGCCCACCTGGCTGCCCGACAACGCCTCCGCGGTGCAGTACCTGATGTCGACGACCGGTGACGACCGCCTGCTGCGCGCCACCCTCCCGGACGGCCGGCTGCCCGTCGGCTGCACCACGGGCATGCCCGGCAGGTCCGCGCACTCGGTGCCCGTGACGCTCAAGGCCGGCTGGTTCCCCGAGGGCGTCGCGGCCAAGGCCAGCGCGACCTGCGGGCACTACAACGTCACCCTCACCGGCAACCAGCTCTATGCGTGGCAGGACGGCGCGGCGGTCCAGGCGGCGCTGCGCGCCGAGCGGCCGACCAAGCACTGACCCGCCGGACTCCTCGGTTCCACGGCCCCTCGGCTCCACGGCCCCACCGGGACTCGGTCGTCCCCCGACCGGCCCACCGTCCTTCCCCGACCGGCCCGTCCCGCACCCCCGTGCGAGGCGGGCCGTCGTCGTGTGCAGACCGTCCGCAGGCCCCCCGCAGGCCGTACGGCGGCGGCGCGGACGCCGCTCGGGGGCCTTGAGCACGGCCGACGCTGAACCACCTGGTGGACCCCCGCTGTCGGAGGCGCCCCGGGCTGCGATAGGACGGAGCTGGACGAACGCGTCCCGCCCCCTGTCCCGCCCCGCCCCCCGTTCCGTGAGGAGCCCCATGCCCGGCCCGACCGTCGGCCCCGCCGGTGACACGTCGACCACCACCTCCGCCACGACCGCCACCGACCGGGGCGGGACCGGCCGGGCCACCGTCGCCGTCCTCGGCGGTCTCGTCGCGCTCGGCCCGCTCACCACGGACCTCTACCTGCCCGGGCTCCCCGACATCGCGCAGGAGCTGGCCGCCGACCCGGCCGCCGTCCAGCTCACCCTCACCTTCTCGATGTTCGGCGTGGCGTCCGGTCAGCTGCTCTTCGGACCCCTCAGCGACCGCTTCGGCCGCCGCCCGCCGCTGCTCGCCGGACTCGCCCTCTTCACCCTGGCCAGCGTGGTGTGCGCGATCGCGCCGAGCCTGACGGTGCTGATCGTCGCCCGCTTCGTCCAGGGCGCGGCCGGATCCGCCGGACTGGTGATCGGCCGGGCCGTCGCCCGGGACCGCTTCCAGGGCGTCGCCATGCTGCGCTTCCTGGCCTCGATCGCCCTGATATCCGGGCTGGCACCGATCCTCGCCCCGATCGTGGGTGCGCAGCTGATGCGGTTCACGTCCTGGCGCGGCACCTTCGGCGCGCTCACCGCGCTCGGACTGCTGCTCACCCTGGTCGCGTTCGGCGCGCTGCGCGAGACGCTGCCGCCGCACGCCCGCAACGGGGGCGGCGTCGGCGCGGCGCTGCGCACGATGGGCGGGCTGCTGCGCGACCTGCCGTTCCTCGGGGTGGCGCTGACCAGCGCCTTCGCGTACGGCGCGCTGTTCGGCTACATCAGCGGGTCGTCGACGGTGCTGCAGCACGTGTACCGGGTCTCGCCCCAGACCTACAGCCTGCTGTTCGGGGCGAACTCACTGGCCATCGTCGTCATGACCCAGCTGAACGGGCGGGTGCTGGCGAAGCGCTTCACGGCGCGGGCGCTGATGCTGGCCGGGCTCGGGACGGCGGTGGCCGCGGGGGCCGTGCTGGTGCTGACGACGACGGTCTGGGACTTCGGTCTGCTCGGGTTCTGCCCGCCGCTGTTCGTGATGATGGGCAGCATGGGCGTGCTCCTGCCGAACACGGCGGCGCAGGCGCTGAGCCTGGTGGAGCCGCCGGCCGCGGGGACGGCCTCGGCGCTGCTCGGCACCGGGAACTTCCTGTCCGGGGCGGTGGTCGCGCCGCTGAGCAGCCTCGGCGGGAAGCCGTCGGCCGTGCTGCTGGCCGTGGTCGTCCTTGCCTGCGGGGTGCTGGCCACGGTGACCTATCTGACGCTGTGCCGGGCGTCGAAGGCGCAAACAGATGACAGCTGACAGATGATGAAATCTGTCAGCTGTCATCTGAAATCTGTTACTCGTTATCCGTCACCCGCGAGCTGATCGTCAGGCGATCGCGAAGTCGTCCCCGTAGACGTTCCCCTGGCCGTACCAGCCGTGCAGGTACACGGTGACGGTGCCGGAGGCGCCGGTGGTGAAGGGGACGGTCAGCTTCGTCCAGCCGGTGGCGTTCGCCCAGGTGCTGCCGGTGGCCCCGCCGCTGACGCCGAGGTAGGCGTAGTTGCCCTGGACCCAGCCGCTCAGCGTGTAGCTGGTGTTGGGCTTCAGGGTGACGGTCTGCGAGCACTCGCCGGTCTGGCCGCCGGTGGCCGCCGCCTGCAGCGCGTAGGACCCGGAGTGGGCCGGGGTGGAGACCACGGCGCCGCCGCTCTGGCAGGTCCACGGGGCGAGGCTGCCGCTCTCCAGGCCGCCGTTGACCAGACCGGTCGGCGGGGTCGTTCCGGTGACGGTCAGCGTGTAGGCGGCGGTGTGGCTGCCGGACGGCCCGCTGGCGGTCACCGTGAGCGGGTAGGTGCCCGCGGCGGCCGCCGCGGTGGTGGCGATGTTGAGGGTGGCGCCGGTGCCGGCGGTGACGCTGCCGGGGGTCACGGTGGCGGTGACGCCGGTCGGGGCGCCGCTGACCGAGAGGGTGAGGCTCTGGGCCGAACCCGCCGTCACCGCGGTGGCGACGGCCGCCGAGGCGGACGAACCGGCCGCGACGGTACCGGAGTTCGGGTTCACCACGACGGAGAAGTCGTTGCCCGGCTGGGTGCCGGTGACGTTCAGGGTGAACACGCTGCTGTGGCTGCCGGAGGCGGCGCTGCCGGTGACGGTCAGCGGATAGGCGCCGGGCGCCACGGCCGCGGTGGTGGTGACGTTGAGGGTGGCGCCGGTGCCGGCGGTGACGCTGCCGGGGGTGACGGTGGCGGTGACGCCGGTCGGGGCGCCGCTGACCGAGAGGGTGAGGCTCTGGGCCGAACCCGCCGTCACCGCGGTGGCGATGGCCGCAGAGGTCGACGAACCGGCGCTGACCGTGGCCGAGTTGGGGTTGACGGCGACGGAGAAGTCGTTGTTCACCGTCGAGCCGCTGGTGAACGGCGCGAAGATGTGGGTGAAGTCCCAGGTGTTCTGGTTGATCCCGGAGCAGGAGTCGTCGCCGGACTTGCCCGGGCAGCCTCCGTTGTCGCGCTGGAGCGCCCAGAAGGACAGCGTGTTGATGCCCTTCGACACCGCCCAGTTGTAGACGGTGGTGGCGTTGGCGACGGTGAAGGTCTCGGCTGCGCCGAAGTCGTCGATGCCGACCATCTCGGTGATCCCGATCGAACCCCACAGCTGCGCGGGGGTCTTGGACGGGTAGAGCTTGGCGAGCTGGTTGTAGAGGCCCTGCGCCGAGGTCTGGGTGTCGGCCGCCATGTCGTGGGCGGCGTTGTCGTAGTAGTCGAAGGTCATCATGTTGACGACGTCGATCCGGGCGTTGTTGGTGACCGCGTTCTTCAGTACGGCGAGGCCGCTGGAGGCCAGCCCGCTGGTGGTGGTCGGCAGCGTGTACGAGAACTGGACGTTGCGCCCGTTGGCCGCGGCCCAGTCCTGCACGACCTTGATCGCCTTGTTGCGGCGGTCGATCCCGGCCGTGTTGGTCAGCGAGTTGTCCTCGATGTCGAGGTCGATCCGGCTGATGTCGTAGGTGGTGATCAGGTTCTCGTAGGCGGCCGCGATCTGGTTGACGTCGGTGCAGCTGTCGGCCAGTTCGGTGCCGGTGTTGTCGGCGGTGTAGCCGCCGAAGGAGGGGATCACGTCCCCGCCGTTGGCGCGGATGGTGGCGATGTCGGCGCCGAAGGTCGAGCTGGAGACGGGCTTGGAGGTGTCGCCGTTCCAGTACGGGGTGCAGGAGCCCTTGGTGGCGGCCTGGAGGAAGGCCATCGTCAGGTACTTGGCGCCGGACTGGGCGGCCAGGGTGGCGGGGCTCTGCCCGGTCCAGGACTCGAAGTAGGGGGCGAAGACCCGGCTGGGGAGCGGGGTCGCGGCCTGGGCGGTGCCCGTTCCGGCGGCGACCAGGCCGGCCGAGGCGGCCAGGGTGGCGCAGGCGGTCAGGGCTGCCTGGATCGTTCTGCGTAGACGCATGGGTTCTCCAACATTCGTGGTGGGGCGGGACGTTGGCGATTCGGACTGGTGCGGGCCCAGGACCTGCGGGGGCGGTCCGGCCGGATCGCGGCGGCCGTGTGGGGTCGGCCGGGCGGCTCCGGGCGTGCCGGTCCGGGCGGGAAGGCGCAAGGGCGTACGGACGTGCGGGTGCGTGGACGTGCAGGTGCGTGGACACGGATACACGGATACACGGATACACGGGGGCAAGGGGACATGTCGGCGCGCGGAGGCCCACCGGCCCGCGCGGGGGCGGGTGGCGGTTCGCGGGCGTGCGCGCCGGACGGTGCGGGGGTGGAGCGGAGCAGGGCAGGGCAGTGCCTCAGCCGCCGGTGGTCACACCCCCACAGTGCATCCCGGTCGGATCGACATGCTTATGGTTGGACTAGACCACTTGTCTGTCAAGAGCCCTAACAGTTCGTCAGCACACGGCCGTGGCGGCCCAAGGGGACGTCCCGGCACCTCGGGTGGCGCGGCGGGGAGCCGGGAGCGCGGGCAGGCAGGCCTGCGCTGCGCCGCAGGCGGGCGCGCGGGGTGGGGCCGTGGCCGCGCACCCGTCGCAGGGGCGCGGCCACGGCGGCCCGGCGCTCAGGACGCCGGGCGGTCGGGGCGTGTCGTCGCCGGGGCGGTCCCGCCGGTTCCGGTGGTCCTCACGGTCCGGCGGGTCGGGCGGCGGGTCGCGGGACGGGTCACGTGGCGGGTCGCGGGACGGGTCGCGCGGCGGGCTCCGCGGCGGGTCACGCCGGCGGGCAGAGGGTGGCCCGCAGCGCGTCGTTGATCTTCGCGGCGGTGTCCGGCCCGAAGCCCTGCGGGTGGTCGGGCGAGGTGAAGCGCTGGTTGGCCAGCTCGACCAGCTTCGCCTTGTCCTTGGGGAACTGGTACATGGCCTGGCACTGGTTGCGGGCCCGGTCCACGGCCTGGTCGGGCTTGTCGCCGACGATGGCCGGGTCGATCGCCTTCAGTGCCGCCACCAGCTTGTCGGTCAGGCCGCCGTCCGGCTTGGCGGGCAGGCCGGCGTCGGCGGGCGGTGCGGGCTTGGCCGGGGCCGCGGTGGAGCCGCCGTCCGTGGCGGGCGCCGAGGGGGTGGCGGGCGCGGGAGCCCCGGTGGCGCCGGCCGAGGGGGCGGCCGGGTCGGTGGCGCCGGCCGAGGGCGCCGTGGTGGTCGCGGGGGCCGTGGGCGCCGTGGTGGCGCCGGGCGAGGCGGCGTCGGGCGCGGTGGTGGTGGCGGCGGTGGAGGGGGAGCCCGCCGCGGCGGTGGACGTGCCGGAGCCCGTTCCGGAACTGGAGCAGGCAGCGAGGCTCACCGCGGCGAATGCCGTGAGGGTGGCGGCGAGGAGACGAGTGCGCATGGCGTCACACTGTCATGTTCGCGGCGTCGAAGGGAAGATCCCCGTGCGACGGCCGACGGCCCGGCAGGCGGGCCCGGGGATCGCCCCCGGGTCCGCCGCCGGGCCGCCGTCCCGTCGCTCCGGACTCCTGGCTCAGCCGAGCCCGTTGGCCTTCAGCCAGTCCTTGGCCACCGCCGACGGGTCCTCCTTGTCGATGGCGACGCGCTTCATCAGCGAGGTCAGACCCGCGGTGTCCAGCTTGGCCGACACCGCGTTGAGTGCCGCCGTCGCCGTGGCGTCCACGCCCGCCTTGTTGACCAGCGGGGTGACGTTCTGTGCACCGAAGGCGTTCTTCGGGTCGGCCAGCGGGACGAGCTTCAGCTGGACGATCTTGGGGTCCGTGGTGAAGACGTTGCCGACCTGGACGTTGTCGTCCTTGAGCGCGTTCGCGGTGGTGTCACCGGTGGGCTTCCACTCCTTGAACGTCAGGCCGTAGACGTCCTTGAACTGCTGTTCGCGGCGGGTCTTGAACTCCGGCGGGCCGCCGATGGTGAACTCGCCCGCCTTGGCGGCCAGGTCGGCGATGCTCTTGAGGTTGTACTTGTCGGCGGTCGCCTGGGTGACGCTGAGCGAGTCCTTGTCCTCGGCCGGGGAGGAGTCGAGTATCGCCAGCGCCCCGGGCAGCGCCTTGGTCAGCGCCGCGTTCACGTCCTCCTTGGTGACGGCGGTGGCCTTGGCGTCCAGGTAGGACAGCAGTGCACCGTTGTACTCGGGCAGGACGGTCAGGTTGCCGCTCTGCAGCTGCCCGTAGAGCACCTCGCGGCTGCCGATGTTGAACTTCTCCTCGACCTTCACGCCCTTGGCCTTGAGCGCCTGCGAGTAGATGGAGCCGAGCAGGACGTTCTCCGGGAAGTTCGCCGAACCGACGACCACCGTCGACCCGGAGCCGCTCCCGGACCCGCCGGTGGAACCGCTCCCGGAGGCGGTCGCGCCGGAACCGCCGCCGAGCGGGTCGCCGCCGGAGGAGCCGCAGGCGGTGGCGCCGAGGGCGAGCGCGGCGAGCGTGCCGAGGACGACGGCGCGTCGGCCTCTGTGGTGTGTCGACATGGTGACAGGTGTCCTTCCGGAAGGGTGGGAACGGGGTTCAGCGGGCCCGGCGCTGGGCGCGGATCCCGGGCGGGAGCGCGTACCGGGCGAGGAGTGCGAAGAAGGCCTGGGCGCCGACGGCGAGCAGCACCACCAGCAGCGCCCCGCCGACGGTGACGGCGTACCTGCGGGTGGCCAGCCCGTCCATCACGTAGCGGCCGAGGCCGCCCAGTCCGACGTAGGCGGCCACCGTGGCGGTGGCGATCACCTGGACGGTCGCGGTGCGCAGTCCGGCGAGCAGGGTCGGCGCCGCCGAAGGCAGGCAGACCTGCCACAGCACCTGGCGGTGGGTCAGTCCGATGCCCCGTGCGGCGTCCCGGACGTCCGGGTCGGTGCCGCGGACCCCCTCGACGGCGGCGACCAGCAGTGGCGGCGCGGCCAGCGCGACCAGCGGGACCAGGACGGCCGTGTCGCCGACCCCGGCCAGCAGGACGGCCAGCGTCACCAGTCCGAGCGTCGGCAGGGCGCGCGCGGCACCCGCGAAGGCGGTGACGACGGTGACGCCGCGCCCGGTGTAACCGATCAGCAGTCCGAGCGGGACGGCGAGCAGCGCCGCCCACAGCAGGGCCTCGCCGGAGAGCAGCAGGTGTTCGGTGACCCGGTGCGCGATCGAGTCCGGACCACTGCGGTGGTCGGGGGCGGAGAAGAAGTCGCCCAGCCAGCTCAGCCAGTTCACGAGCCCGCCCCCTTCTCCCGGACGGCCCACGGCGCGAGCAGCCGCCGGGCGCCCACCAGCAGCAGGTCGACGGCCAGGGCGAGGACGGCGATCAGCGCGATGCCGGCCACGATCGGGGTCGGGAAGGTGCGCTGGAAGCCGTCGATGAACAGGTAGCCGAGCCCGCCGCGCCCGACCAGGGCGCCCACGCTGGCCAGCGAGATGCTGGACACCGCCGCGACCCGCAGCCCGGCGATCAGGTACGGCACGGCGGCGGGCAGCTCGACGGCGGTCAGCCGGTGCCACGGCCCGTACCCCATCGCGGTCGCGGCCTGCCGGACGGGGTCCGGGACGGCGCGCAGCCCGTCCACGGTGGTCGGCAGCAGCACGGCGACGGCGTAGAAGGTGAGCGGGATCATCACGGTCGCCTGGGTGGCGAGACCGGTGTAGGGGATGAGCACCACGAACACCGCCAGCGAGGGCAGCGCGTAGACGACGTTGAAGACGGCGGCCAGCGGCTGGTACAGCCGCGGGAAGCGGGTGCACGCCAGTCCGAGCGGGACGGCCAGCAGCAGGCCGATGAGCACCGGGAGGAGCGCGATCACCGCGTGGTCGGCGAGCAGGTCGCCGAGGTAGCCGAGGTGGTCGCCGATCCAGTACCAGCGGACGATCGGTTCACCGTCCACCGTCGGCTCCGTCCGCGGCGCGGGCCGGCTCGGCGCCTTCGGCCGGTTCCGCGGTGCCCGTCGGCTCCGCAGCTCCGGCGGCCTTCGCCGCCCCGGCGGCCGCCGTGCTGCCGGGCCCTGGTGTGCCGGGGGCACCGGAAGCGCTGGGAGCGCCGAGGCCACCGGGACCGGGAGCGCTGGGGGTGCCGAGGCCACCGGGACCGGGAGCGCTGGGGGTGCCGAGGCCACCGGGACCGGGAGCGCTGGGGGTGCCGAGGCCACCGGGAGCGCCGGGGGCCGACAGGGCGGCGAGGACGGCGTCGCGCGTCGCGGTGCCGGTGGCCCGGCCGTCCGGGTCCAGGGCGACGGCCACCCCGGCGGGGGAGAGCACGGCCGCGTCCAGGGCGGTCCGCAGGGTGTCGGTGTCCGGGCGGTACCCGGCCGCCGGGTGCAGCTCGGCGGTGACGGCGTCGCGGTCGATCCAGCCGATCGGGCGGCGCTCGTCGTCCAGCGCGAGCTCCCAGCCGCCGTGGTGCAGCCCGTCGCCCACCGGGCGGACGTCGATGGCGCTCGCCGGGCGCAGGCCGAGGCCGCGCAGTCCGCGGTCGCGGCCGAGGAAGGCGGCGACGCCCTCGTCGGCGGGGGCGGTGAGCAGGGTGTGCGGGTCGGCGAGCTGGGCGATCCGGCCCTGCTCGCGCAGGACCACCACCTGGTCGCCGAGCCGGACGGCCTCCTCGATGTCGTGGGTGACGAAGAGCACCGTCTTGTGCAGTTCGGACTGCAGGCGCAGCAGTTCCTCCTGGAGCCCGGCGCGCACGACCGGGTCGACGGCGCTGAACGGCTCGTCCATCAGCAGGACCGGCGGGTCGGCGGCCAGGGCGCGGGCGACGCCGACGCGTTGCTGCTGGCCGCCGGACAGCTGGAAGGGGTACCGCTTGCCGGTCTCGGGCGCGAGCCCGACCAGTTCGAGCAGTTCGGCGGCCCGGGCGCGGGCCTTCCTGCGGTCCCAGCCGAGCAGGTAGGGGACGGTGGCGATGTTGTCGATCACCTTGCGGTGCGGGAAGAGGCCGGCCTGCTGGATCACGTACCCGATGCCGCGGCGCAGCCCGGCGGGTTCCAGCTCGGCGACGTCCGTGCCGTCCAGCAGCACCCGGCCCGAGGTCGGTTCGACCATCCGGTTGACCATGCGCAGCAGGGTGGTCTTGCCGCACCCGGATGGTCCGACCAGGACGGTTATCCGGCCGGTCGGGACTTCCAGGTCCAGGCCCTCGACGGCGATGGTGCCGTCGGGGTGGCGCTTGCCGGCGCCCTCGAATCTGATCACGGGGAGGTTTCCTCGTCAGGGCGCCCCGGGGAGGCGGCGCCTGTTCGGTCGTTCGGTCTTTCGGTTGATGACGGTTTGTCGACAATCGGCGGCGATGTCGGTGGAGGCCGTGTCGGCCGCCACCGCGGTGACGCGTCTGTCGGACCGTCCGTGCGGGCGTTCTTCCGCCCGCGTGGCTGCCCAGCTTTGGACCGGCGGAAACTCCGATCAGCCTATGACCTGAGTCATCTCCTGTCTCTCATTTACCACCCGGCCGGCGGCACGGAGCCCGCCCGTCCGACGGGGCGGGCCCAAACCGCCCGACTACCCGGCAGCCCCGCCGCTCGAACGGGTCGGCAGCCCGGCGGCCGCCCAGCCGACGAAGCCGCCGTCCAGGTCGGTCGCCCGGTGCAGCCCCAGCTCCCGCAGCGAGGCCGCGGCCAGGCTGGAGGCGTACCCCTCCGAGCAGACCACGATCACCTCGACGTCGTAGCCCGAGGCCTCGGGGATCCGGTGACTGCCCGTCGGGTCCAGCCGCCACTCCAGGACGTTCCGCTCGATGATCAGCGTGCCGGGGATCTCGCCCTCCGCCGCCCGCTGCGCCGCCGGGCGGATGTCGACCAGCAGTGCGCCCTCCAGCTGCGACTGGTACGCCTCTCGGGCGCGCGGCCGGTGGACTCCCTCACGGGCCCGCTCCACCAGGTCGTCGATCGTGGTCACCATTGCTCCGGTCCTTCCGTCGAGGTGCGGACGAGCCCTCCGGCCCGCAGGTCGTAGTGCGCCATCGTGCCCAGCGGGGGCGAGTAGGCGTGCAGGGTGACGGCCGGGCCCGAGGCGGTGTTGCGCACGTCGTGCACGTACTCCGGACCGAACGCGCGGGCGGTTCCGGCCGGGATCCGGCGGATCAGCAGGCCCTGGTCCGGCCCGCCCAGGGACAGCTCCTCCAACTCTCCGAGGGCGACGGTGAACGCGCCGCGCGAACCGCCGTGGTCGTGGAAGCCGGTGGACTGGCCGGGCAGCCAGCTGATCAGCCACACCTCGTGGTCGTCGTCGGACAACAGGCGCTGGTACCAGCGCTCGTCCGTGGAGAGGCGGACGAGGTGGATCCACTGGTCGGGCTGCTCGGCCAGTTCGCGGACGACGGCCCGTAGCGCGCTCGGGGTGAGCGGCGCGCGGGCCTCCTCGAGGGCGGTGGCCGTGGCGGTCGCCGGGCCGGCGGTGCCGGGGGAGGCCGGGGCCCCCGTGGCGGGGGCGCCCGCGCGGACCGGCACGGTACCGCTGCCGGTCACGGTGCCGGTCCTGGTGCCGGTGGCCCCGGTGCCGGTGTCGGGGGTGGTCGTCGGGTCGTCGGGTACGAGGTGCAGGCTCATGAGGCGTCCTCGGGTGCGGCGGGAACGTCGGCGGGTGCGCCCTGCTCCGGCGGCGACGAGGCGGGCGCGGGCCGACGGAGCGGCACGGCACGTACGGGTGCGCCGGGCGGGGCGGGGGATCAGAACTTCGGGTGCGGCTGCGCGGCACGGACCCTGGCGGACGTCACAGGGCGGGACCGGCGGTAAGGAGCAAGGTCAACAGGCACAGATGGAACTCGCCTGGCGTCGCAGATCGACGTGCAGGCGGCAAACCAGAGTGGCGCCGGAGTCCATGTGCCGGATCCTTCCCGAGCGAACCGGACGAAGTCAAGCCAGGGCAATCTCCGAGGCGGCCCGGGCAATCCGGGAGGTGGCCAGGGCAATCGTGAAGGCGGAAGGCGTGTCACCCGCCCGCCGGCGCCGTACGGCCGGCGGTCGGGTCACCCGGTGACGGTCGGGCCCCCGGCCGAGGGGCGAGCCGGCGCGGCGGGCACCGGTGGCGCCGGCTGTGCGGGCACCGACCCGGTGGTGGCCGCGCCCCCGGCGTCCGCCTCCGCCGGGGCCCGCTCACCGGCCCCGCCCTCGTGCCCGCCGAAACCCTCACCCCCGTACGCGCTCCCGTGGACGGCCCCGGCTCCGCCCGGGCACGCGGCGCCCCCGCCCCGGGCTCCGCTCCCGTGCGCGGCTGCCGCGTGCCCGGCCAGCGCCGCCTCGATCACCGGCGCGGCCCGGTCCCCGAGGTAGCGCCCCAGCGTCTGGTAGGCGTCGAACTGCCGGTGGTCGAACCACTGGTCGCTGGTGCCGTCGTTGGGGAAGGCCGGGTTGACCGCCGCGTGGGCGTGCAGCTCGTACGGCATGTCGGCGGTGAGGGCGGCGCGCAGCACGATCAGCGTGCCGTGCCGGCCGCCGCCGTCCCGGGTGCCGGCCCGGGCCGCGGTCCGTTCGTCCGCCTCGACCGGTGCTCCGCCCGGGGCCGACCGGTCGTCGAGCGGCTCGGGGTAGAGGATGTCCCCGGTGATCACCGCCCGGGCCGAGTAGCGCGCCGCGAGCGCGCCGGCCGGTGGCGGTGCGCCCGGCCCGCCGTGGCCGTCCCCGGCCTGTTCGGCGGCGCTGCCGGGGGCCAGCAGGTCCGGCCGGTGCAGGGTGATGACGACGCCGAGCTCCTCGCGGGCCAGGGTGATCGCGGCGGCGAGGCTGTCCTCGTGACCGGAGTCCCCGCTGGCGTCGACGCACACCGCCGTCCGCACCCGGTGCCGCAGCAGCTCGACCAGCCCGAGGTTCTCGTAGTGGCCGCCGTCGGTGGTGAGCAGGAAGCGGTCGTCTGCCGGGAACCGGCCGGTCAACTCCCGCAGCTGGTAGGGGAGGCGGCGTACGGCGGGCTGCGCCGGGCGGCGCCAGTCCGGGGGATCGGACCACGCCGGACCGAGCACCGCCGGATTGGGCAGCCAGGTGCCCAGCCGCGCGTTGGTGGCCGCGAAGAGCCCCTGGTAGACGCGGGACTGCCGGCCCATCGCGGAGGAGAAGGCCGCACCGGAGACCGCCATCGCCGACTGCACCGTGAGGTCCCGGGCGATGTGCCGCCGGGTGCGCCGCTCCAGCGCGTCGGTGCGCGCGTACCCGACGTCCGGGCCGCCGACGTAGTCGTGCGAGAGCGAGAAGGACACCGCCCGACGACCGGGCGGAGTGCGGGAGTTGCCGGACAGGTTGGCCGCGGCCGAGAAGATCACCTGGGGGAAGTCGGGGTGCCGGGCGGCGTAGTGGCTGAGCCACGTCTGCTCCCGGAAGAAGTCGTACGGGCGGGCCAGCACCCGGCCGCCCTCCGCCACCCGGCGCACCGCGAACGCCGAGGCGAGCCGCAGCCGGTAGAACGGGTGCAGGCTCGTCCAGGTCTGGTCGAGGTTGAGCCCGACGGCGCCGAGGACCAGCGGCAGCAGCACCTGGACGGACGCCGGCCACGCGTACCCGGTGGCGACGGCCCAGCCCAGGGCGAGCAGGGCGGCCGCGGACAGGGCCGTCAGCGCAGCCCAGACCATGACGTACTGGGGCAGGTTGGCGGTCAGTCCGCCGCCGATCCGCCCGGCGCCGCGCAGCGCCCCGCCGAGCGCGGCCGCGCCCCGGCGGATCGTCCGCCGGTCGCGCCAGAGGATGCCGAGCAGCAGCGCCAGGTAGCTGAGCACGACGGTCAGGCTGAGCCCGGCACCGGTGAGCTGCGGGCCCGCCGCGAGCGCCTGCTGGAGGCTGACCGCGCCCCAGGCCAGCCCGGGCACCGCCAGCACCCCGACGGCCAGGAGGCCGGCCAGGGCCAGCGCGGCGCGGAAGAGCCAGCGCAGTGCGCGCGGCAGCAGCGCGCTCCAGCCCAGCGGCGGGAAGGCGAGCAGCCAGAGCAGCCAGCACCCTGCCGCGGCCGCGAGCAGCCCGGCCACCGCGGCGACGGCCGGGGGCCGGAACTCCAGCGGGCCCGGTACGGCGCCGGCCCTGCGCAGACCGGCCGCCGCCAGGCCGTCCAGGTCGGTGAGCGGCACGAGGTGGTAGAAGCGGCTGAGCCCGAGGCCGACTACCAGCAGGGCGGCGAGCAGCAGGGCGAACGCCGAGATCACCCCGCGCAGCAGCGTGCCGAGCGCGACCAGCCACTCGCCGGCGCCGTCGGCGATGAACCTGCCGTGGCGGCGCAGGTGGTCCTCCTCCGGCGAGCCGGGCTCCAGCACGGTGTCGGCCGTCAGACCCGAGACGGCGTGCACCGGGCAGCCGGGAGCGGAGTCGGTGAGCGCGAGCTGCATCGCGCCGACGGTGTAGCCGCCGCCGGAGACCGAGACCAGGTAGCGGGCCCGTTTGAGCCAGGGCCGCAGCGACTGGAGCGCGCCGAGGGTGACGCAGGCCGAGCGGATCCCGCCGCCCGAGACGCAGAAGCCGAGCGGTGCGGGCTCGCGGCCCGGCGGCACCCGGGAGCCGTCGCGCCAGTGCGTGTGGTGCCCGGTCGCGGCGGGGGAGCCGGACGGCTCGGGGCCCGGAGAGTGCGCCGCGCCGTGCCGGGCGTGCGGCGGGGCGACCGGCCAGGGCGGGATCAGCAGCGGCCGGTCGGTGGCGTCGGCACCGGCGGGCGCGTCCGCGGACGCTTCGGTGGCGTTGGCGGCGTTGGTGGCTTCGGCGGCGCCCGCCTCGGCCGGCGGGCCCCGCCGGGCCCGTCGCCGCCCGATCCCGCGCAGGGCCCGGGCGGCGACCACCACCAGGACGACCGGTGCCGCCACCCCGGCGGGCAGCAGGAGCAGCCACTTGACGGTGGCGAGCGCGGTGGCGGCGGCGAAGGGGGCGTCGGAGCCCGCCCGGCCGCCGTCGAGGCCGAGGGCGAGCAGGACGTCCTCGCCGGCGTCGCAGCAGGCCGCGAGCAGTCCGGCTCCGCCGGCGGCGAGCGCGGTGAGCCGCCAGCGCGGCCGCCCGAACACGTAGCCGCCGAGCAGCGCGACGGCCGTCGAGGTCAGGCCGTACCCGGCGATGAGCCAGGCGTCGACGCGCAGCGCGGCCAGGTACTCCGCCGTCCGGCCGCCGACCACGGACTCGGCCGCCGCCCGGGAGCCGGCCAGTTGGAGGGCGACGTCCCGCACCCGGGGCGCCCGCAGTCGGAACAGCAGGACGCCCAGGGCGAGCGGCAGCAGCGCGCCGGGGGAGAGCAGCAGACCGGCCCAGGCGGGCAGGGCGGGCGGCCGCCCCGCGTGGCCGTCGCGCCGGGCCCACCGGAGCAGCCTGCCGGGGCCGCGCTCCACCGTGGCCGCCACCTTCGCCTCCCCGACTGCGTTCAACTGCCTCTTCCCCGCGCTCGATCCGCCCGGTCGATCCCCTCGCCCCGCCCGGGTGCGGCCGCGATCGGGTGCCGCCCCGCCGTGCTGCCGCTCTGCCGCCCCGCTGTGCTGCCGCCCCTGAGTCGCGCTGCGCGCCCGGAGGATAACGGTGCGCAGCCGCTTCCAGCCGCGTTTTACCCGGCCGTGGCTGATCCCGCACGTGGAGTGCCCGGTTTCGCTCGAATGAGTAAGAAGCCCGCTCCCGGGGTAGATGATCGTTTCATCCCATCCAGGGCCATCCGCGTGTCCGCACAACAGGATCGCCCCAGACGCATTGCCCCCGACGTATTGTCAGGCCACCGAGGCCCGGCCTACGGTCTACAGGTCGCTTTCTACGCACGTAGACCCCTGCGGATCCCCAGGGACCCGCAGACGAGACCCGCCCCGTCAACCCTCAGACCGCAGGCCCGACCCCACGGCCGGGCAGCGGAGTTGCGGAGGTACCCATGTCGCAGATCGTCCGTGCCGCGCTCGTCCAGACCCGCTGGACCGGCGACCAGGAGAGCATGATCGCCCTCCACGAGCGGTACGCCCGCGAGGCCGCCGCCCAGGGCGCGAAGATCATCGGCTTCCAGGAGGTCTTCAACTCCCCGTACTTCTGTCAGGTCCAGGAGCCCGAGCACTACCGCTGGGCCGAAGCCGTCCCGGACGGCCCGACCGTCCGCCGGATGCAGGACCTCGCCCGCGAACTCGGTCTGGTGATCGTCGTCCCGGTCTACGAGGAGGAACAGACCGGCGTCTACTACAACACCGCGGCCGTCATCGACGCCGACGGCAGCTACCTCGGCAAGTACCGCAAGCACCACATCCCCCAGGTCAAGGGCTTCTGGGAGAAGTACTACTTCAAGCCCGGCAACCTCGGCTGGCCCGTGTTCGACACCGCCGTCGGCCGGGTCGGCGTCTACATCTGCTACGACCGCCATTTCCCCGAGGGCTGGCGCGCCCTGGGCCTGGCCGGCGCGCAGATCGTCTACAACCCCTCCGCCACCAGCCGCGGCCTGTCCTCCTACCTCTGGCAGCTGGAGCAGCCCGCCGCCGCCGTCGCCAACGAGTACTTCGTCGCCGCCATCAACCGCGTCGGCACCGAGGAGTACGGCGACAACGACTTCTACGGCACGTCCTACTTCGTCGACCCGCGCGGCCAGTTCGTCGGCGACGTCGCCTCCGACAAGGAGGAGGAGCTCGTGGTCCGCGACCTCGACCTCGGCCTGATCGAACAGGTCCGCCAGCAGTGGCAGTTCTACCGGGACCGCCGGCCCGACGCCTACGGACCGATCTCCGAGGCGTGAGGAGCACCGCGATGACCACCCGCGACCCGCACCAGCGCACCGTCGTCCGCGGCGGCCTCGTCATCACCGCCACCGACGAACTCCACGCCGACGTCCTCGTCGAGGGCGAACGCGTCGTCGCGCTCGCCACCACCGGCAGCACCGCCGCCGGGGCCTGGACCGCCGACACCGTCATCGACGCCACCGGCCACTACGTCATCCCGGGCGGCGTCGACGCCCACACCCACATGGAACTGCCCTTCGGCGGCACCGCGGCCTCCGACACCTTCGAGACCGGCACCCGCGCCGCGGCCTGGGGCGGCACCACCACCATCGTCGACTTCGCCGTCCAGCCCGTCGGCGGCTCGCTGCGCGAGGGCCTCGACACCTGGCACGCCAAGGCCGACGGCAACTGCGCCGTCGACTACGCCTTCCATACCATCGTCTCCGACGTCAACGACGGCGTCCTCAAGGAGATGGACGCCCTCGTCGACTCCGGCGAGTCCACCTCCTTCAAGCTGTTCATGGCCTACCCCGGCGTGTTCTACAGCGACGACGGCCGGATCCTGCGCGCCATGCAGCGCGGCGCCGCCAACGGCGGGCTGATCATGATGCACGCCGAGAACGGCATCGCCATCGACGTGCTGGTCGAGCAGGCCCTCGCCGCCGGGCGCACCGCCCCCCGCTTCCACGGGGAGGTGCGCCGGGAACTCCTGGAGGCCGAGGCCACCCACCGGGCCATCAAGCTCGCCCAGGTCGCCGGCAGCCCGCTCTACGTCGTCCACGTCTCCGCCGCCTCCGCCCTCGCCGAGCTCGCGCAGGCCCGCGACGCCGGGCTCAACGTCTTCGGCGAGACCTGCCCGCAGTACCTGTTCCTCTCCACCGACAACCTCGCCGAGGCCGGTGCGGACGGCTTCGAGGGCGCCAAGTACGTGTGCAGCACGCCGCTGCGCCCGCGCGAGCACCAGGAGGCGCTCTGGCGCGGGCTTCGCGCCAACGACCTCCAGGTGGTCTCCACCGACCACTGCCCGTTCTGCTTCGTCGGGCAGAAGGAACTCGGCCGCGGCGACTTCTCGAAGATCCCCAACGGCCTTCCCGGGGTGGAGAACCGGATGGACCTGCTCCACCAGGCCGTGGTCGACGGGCACATCACCCGCCGCCGCTGGATCGAGATCGCCTGCACCACCCCGGCCCGGATGTTCGGACTGCACCCGCGCAAGGGCACCATCGCGCCGGGGTCCGACGCCGACCTCGTCGTCTACGACCCCTCCGCCGTGCAGACCGTCTCCGCCGCCACCCACCACATGAACGTGGACTACTCGGCCTACGAGGGGCGCCGGCTCACCGGCCGCGCCCGCACGGTGCTCTCGCGCGGCACCGTGGTGCTCGACGACGGGCAGTGGCTCGGCCGGGCCGGCCACGGCACCTTCCTGCGCCGCGACACCTGCCAGTACCTGACCTGACCTGAGCCGGCCCGGCCCGGCCCGGGCCGCTGTCGGCAGCCCGCCGTCGACGGCCCGCCGTCGCCCACCAGACCCCGCCGACCAGATCCCGCCGCCCGCCGGGCCTGCGCCAACGGCCCGGCCGGCGGCACCACCCTCTCCCCGGAGCCACCCATGGACATCGGCCTCGTCCTGCAGACCGACCCGCCCGCCCGCCTGCTCATCGACCGGATGATCCGCGCCGAACGGGCCGGGTTCAGCCACGGCTGGACCTTCGACTCCTGCGTGCTGTGGCAGGAACCCTTCGTCATCTACAGCCGGATCCTCGCGGAGACGGAGCGGCTGACCGTCGGCCCGATGGTCACCAACCCCTCCACCCGCACCTGGGAGGTCACCGCCTCCCTGTTCGCCACGCTCAACGACATGTACGGCAACCGCACCGTCTGCGGCATCGGCCGCGGCGACTCCGCCATGCGCGTCGCCGGGCGCCGGCCCGCCACCCTCGCCCGGCTGTCCGAGGCCATGCACGCCGTCAAGGAGCTCGCCGAGGGGCGCACCGTCGAGGTGGACGGCACCGACATGCACCTCCCCTGGGTGCGGCCCGGCGCCGAGCTCCCGATCTGGATGGGCGCCTACGGGCCGAAGGCGCTCGCGCTGACCGGCCGTCAGGCCGACGGCTTCATCCTCCAGTTGGCCGATCCGTACCTCACCGAGTATATGATCAAGGCGGTCCGCTCCGCCGCCGCCGAGGCCGGCCGCGACCCGGACGCGCTCACCATCTGCGTCGCCGCCCCCGCCTACGTGACCGCGGACGACTCCCCGGAGGCCCTCGCCCACGCCCGCGAACAGTGCCGCTGGTTCGGCGGGATGGTCGGCAACCACGTCGCCGACCTGGTCACCCACTACGGCGCCCACTCCGACCTCGTCCCGGACGCCCTCACCGACTACATCAAGGGCCGCCAGGGCTACGACTACAGCCACCACGGCCGGGCCGGGAACCCGGACACCGCCTTCGTCCCGGACGGGATCGTCGACCGCTTCTGCCTCATCGGGCCGCCGCAGGCCCAACTCGCCCGGCTGGAGCAGCTCCGCTCCCTCGGCGTCGACCAGTTCGCCGTCTACGCCATGCACGACGCCGTCGAGGCCACCATCGACGCCTACGGCAGTGACGTGATCCCGCACCTCGCCCGGTCCTGACCGCCGCAACCGCGCTCGCGCAGACGGGAGTCGCCCATGGCCGAGACCGCGATCGGCGGCGGTGGGCAGCGGCAGCACCCCGACGGCCGGGTCGAACTCGACCCGGCCGCAGGCCGGTTGCCCGCCAACGGCTTCACCAACGACGACCTGCGACCCGTCCCGGTGGAACGGCGCACCTGGACCACCTACAACTTCCTGGCGCTCTGGGTCGGCATGGCCCACAACATCCCCTCCTGGACGCTCGCCTCCGGGCTGGTCGCGCTCGGCATGGACTGGAAACAGGCCGTGCTCACCATCGCGGTCGCCAACCTCGTGGTGCTCGTTCCGATGCTGCTCAACGGGCACGTGGGAACGAAGTACGGGATCCCGTTCCCGGTGTTCGCCCGCGCCGCGTTCGGACTGCGCGGCGCCAACCTGCCCGCGCTCCTGCGGGCGGCGGTGGCCTGCGCCTGGTTCGGCATCCAGACCTGGATCGGCGGCGAGGGGATCTTCCTGCTCGCCGGCAAACTGCTCGGCTCGTCCTGGAGCACCGCGGCGCAGTTCGGCGGCTACCCGTGGACGCAGTGGCTCTCGTTCCTCCTCTTCTGGCTCCTGGAGATGGCCATCATCGCCCGCGGGATGGACACCCTGCGGCGGTTCGAGAACTGGGCGGCGCCGTTCGTGATCGTCGGCGCGCTGGCGCTGCTGGTGTGGATGACGGTCAAGGCGGGCGGGTTCGGGCCGCTGCTCGACCAGCCCTCCCAGCTGGGCTGGGGGCGCGAGTTCTGGAAGGTCTTCTTCCCCGCGCTGATGGGCATGATCGGGTTCTGGTCGACCCTCGCGCTCAACATCCCCGACTTCACCCGCTTCGGCGGCAGCCAGCGCGCCCAGATCCGCGGGCAGGCACTCGGCCTGCCGACCACCATGACCCTCTTCGCGCTGCTCTCCGTCCTGGTCACCTCCGGCTCGCAGGCCGTCTACGGCGAACCCGTGTGGGACCCGATCGAGCTCGCCGCGAAGATGGAGAACCCGGCCGGCCTGCTGTTCGCCCTGCTGACCGTCCTGGTCGCGACCCTGTCGGTGAACATCGCCGCCAACGTCGTCTCGCCGGCCTACGACCTCGCCAACCTGCTGCCCCGGCTCGTCGACTTCCGCACCGGGGCACTGATCACCGGGGTCGTGGGGATCGCGATCTTCCCGTGGAAGCTGATCTCCGACCCGCACGTGTACATCTTCACCTGGCTCGGCGTGGTCGGCGGCATGCTCGGGACGGTGGCCGGGGTCCTGATCGCCGACTACTGGGTGCTGCGCGGCACCCGGCTGCGGCTGGCCGAGCTCTACCGGCCGGGCGGGGCGTACTGGTACGCGGGCGGATGGAACTGGCGGGGGGTGCTCGCCCTGCTGGTCGGGGCCGTCCTCGCGGTCGGCGGGTCGCACGGCGGACCGTTCCCGGCGGACGGGCTGCTGCCCGCGCTCGAACCGCTGGCCGACTACGGCTGGGCGGTCGGCTTCGCGGCGGCCTTCGGGTTGTACCTGCTGCTCTGCGCGCTCCCGGGCGGCCGTCCGGCGGGAACGGACGGTGCCGAGGAGGGCCGCCGTTGAGGGCCGCCGCTGGGGGCTGCCGTTGAGGGCCGTTGAGGGTCGTTGCGGCTCGGTGTCGAAGGGGTCGCCGCTGAGGGCCGTTGCGGCTCGGTGTCGTAAGGGCCGCCGCTGACGGCCCCCTCGGCTCGGTGCCCAGGTGCGTCCAGGTCCCGAGGCGGTCACGGAGGTGTCAACTCGCCTGCACGGCCGGCGGTGCGTCGATACGGTCCGCTCAACACCCGCACCACGTACCAGAGGACACCATGCGTCCCATCCTCCCGATCCTGGTCGCCGGCGGATTCCTCGCCGCCACCGCGGCCTGCGGCAGCAGCGCCGACAGTCGGTCGGCCGCTGCTCCGCCCGCCGTTCCGTCGACCGCTTCGCCGACCGTTCCGCCTGCTGCTCCGTCCGCCGTTCCGTCCGCTTCGGCGGCAGGTGGCGCCGCGTCGGCTGCCGCGCCGTCCGCCGGCGGCCCTGCCGCGGTCGGTGCGCCCCCGAAGGAGGTGGACGCGGCGGCCGCGCTCGGCAAGCTGGCGACGGCCGTGCCGTCGCTGAAGATCGTCAAGCAGTACACCGCCGAGGACGACCCGAACCACCTGCTGGGCCGCCCGGGCCAGTACGTGTCGAAGGTGTCGTTCTCCGACTCGCGGATCAAGCCGGCCGACGTGGAGGGCGAGAGCGCGGACTCGGTGGCCCGCGGCGGGGCCGTCGAGGTGTTCGCGACCGAGGCCGATGCGAGGAAGAGGTCCGAGTACATCCAGGCGATCGTCAAGGGCATGCCCGCGCTGCTGGAGTACGACTACGTGCGCGGCGCGGTCCTGATCCGGGTGTCGAAGCACCTCACGCCGGACCAGGCGAAGGCCCTGCAGTCCGCCGTGTGAGGCGGCGGCGCCGGCGCGCCCCCGTGGGCGCCCGGGCAGCGGTTTCCACCGTGTGACGGGGCCCCGGCCGGAGCGGCCTCCTCCGGGAGCGGTCACCCGCGCGGCCCGGCGCGTTCGACGGCGGCCAGCACCTTGGCGGTGCCGTCCTCGCCGGCGAGGACGTCGGCCACCGATCTGGCGCGGCTGCGGTAGCGGGGGTCGCCGACGGCCCGGCGGAGGGCGGCCGCGAGGCGGGGGGCGGTGAGGGCGTGCAGCGGCACCGGGCCGGGGGAGACCCCGAGCCTGGCCAGCCGGTCGGACCAGAACGGCGCGTCGAGCTGGGCGGGCACCGGGACGGCGGGCGTGCCGCAGCGCAGCGTGGCGGCCGTGGTGCCGGCCCCGGCGTGGTGGACCACGGCCGCCGTCCGCGGGAACAGCCACTCGTGCGGGGTGTCGCCGATGGTCAGGACGTCGTCCGAGTCCTCGGCGCCGAGGCCGCTCCACCCCGCCTGCAGGACGGCCCGCGCCCCCGCGCCGCGCACCGCCGCGAGGACGGTCGCGGTCAGCCGCTCGGGCTCCGGGACGACCAGGCTGCCGAAGCCGACGAAGACGGGCGCGGGCCCGGCGGCCAGGAAGTCGAGCAGCCGGGCCGGGGGCTGCCAGTCCGGATCCCGCACCGGCCACCAGTAGCCGGCGACGTCCAGTCCGGGAGGCCAGTCGGCCGGGCGCGGCACGACCGTGGGCGAGAAGCCGTGCAGGACGGGGTGCCTGCGCCGGGCCCGGGCGATGCCGACCGGGGGCAGGCCGAGGCGGCGGCGCAGGGCGCGGACGGCCGGGGCGAACAGCCGGTCGGTGGCGGCCTGGACGGCGTGCCCCGCGAGCAGGTTTCCCCGCCGGCCGAGCGACCGGGTGCCGGTCACCGCCGGCGCGAACTCGCGGGTGGGGGAGAGGGGTTGGAGGTACAGCCCGATGCTGGGGATGCCGGCGGCCTCCGCGGCCACCTGGCCCAGCGCGCTGGTGGTGCTGGTGGTGAGCAGCAGATCGGTGCCCAGCGCGGTGGCGTCCGCGATGCCCTCGCCGAGGGCCGGCATGAACCTCCGCCCCAGGCGCAGCAGTTGCAGGATCGCGTACGGTCCGCTGCCGGCGCGCAGCAGCCGCTGCCCGTCGTCGGAGGCGAGTTCCGCGCGCGGGTCGACCGGCAGCGGGCGGAACTCGAGCCCGGCGGAGCGCACCGGCGCGGTGAAGGTGGTGTGCGTGGCGACGGCCACCTGATGGCCGGCCGCTCGCAGGCGGACACCGAGCCCGATGAACGGGGCGACGTCGCCCCGGGAGCCGGCGGTGGCGATCAGGATGCGCATGGCGGCAGTATCCCGGCGCGGGCGCCCGGGCGGGAGGGTGCCACGCCCGGGGCAGGGGCCCGCGGGGCCCGTCGGGCGGGTGTGCCGGGAGGGGCCGGTTCGAAGCCGGGCCAGGGGCGGCTCCGGACTGGTCGGGCCGGTGCGGGGCGCCCTGCGTCGTCGCCTGCCGTGTCGCCGGTGCGTGTCGCCGGTGCGTGTCGCCGGTCGGTGTCGCGGGGGTGGTGGCGCCGGAACCGCGGGCCGGGCGGGTGGCGTCCTCCGGTGCAGAGCGGCGGGACGGGGCCGTCGCGCCGCGAACGGGAGGGACAGATGAGCATCGTCGCGTGGATCGTGCTTGGCCTGGTGGCGGGGGCCCTGGCCAAGCTGCTGCTGCCCGGGAAGGACCCGGGCGGCCTGATCGTGACCACCCTGATCGGCATCGCCGGCTCCTTCGTCGGCGGTTGGATCGCGTCGCACTTCCTACACAGGTCGGTGACGGCGCACTTCTTCGACATGGCCACCTGGTTGTCGGCGATCGGTGGCGCCCTGGTGCTGCTGATCGTCTACCGGCTGCTGTTCGGCAGTTCGCGGCGTTAGGGCCTGCGGTGAGCCGGGCGGCGGCGGACTCGTGCCCGCCGCCC
>NZ_JBITCO010000002.1:157440-217058 GCF_044453265.1 Kitasatospora sp. NPDC051705
CCCGGCTCCGCCGCCCGGCTCCGCCGCCCGGCTCCGCCGCCCGGCTCCGCCGCCCGGCTCCGCCGCCCGGCTCCGCCGCCCGGCTCCGCCGCCCGGCTCCGCCGCCCGGCCCCGGCCATGTCGCGGTCGCATGCGCAGGCCAGTCGTCGGCTCGCCGTAGGCCCGTCGTAGGTCCGTCGCAGGTCCGTAGCGGGCCCGCGGCGGGCCTGCGCTCAGTTCGGCGCCGCCGACTCGGCGGCCCAGCCCGGGAGCGCCTCGCGCGCGGCCGACCAGGCGGCCGGGACCTGCGCGAGACCGGTGCGGGCGGCGACCACCCCGGCCGCGATCGCGCAGGTGGTGTCCATGTCCCCCCAGCCCCCGAGGGTGTGCCAGACCGCCTCCGGCAGGCAGTCGAGCCGGCCCGCGGCGGACCAGAGGGCGAACGGGACGGTGTCCGGGGCGGAGATCGACAGGCCCGAGCCGAGCACCGTGGCGGCGTGCCGGACGCTGGTGTGCGCGGGCAGCCGGGCGGCGATCCGCAGGCCGGAGCGCACGTCGCCGTCCGGCAGCCGCTCGGCGACCTCGGTCAGCAACTCGGCCCGGTCGGGCGGGGTTTCGCCCCGGCTGCGGACGGCGAGGGCCGCGGCCAGGGCGACCGCGACGGCGCCGGCGACGGCCTCCGGATGGAAGTGCGTGGTGAGCGCCTGCCGTTCGGCCTGCCGGGCGGCCTCGTCGAGGTCGTCGGCGAACCAGGCGCCCAGCGGGGCGACCCGCATCGCGGCGCCGTTACCGTACGAGCCCTGGCCCTCGAACTGGCCGGAGGTGACGGTGCGCCAGTCCTCGCCGGCGCCGATCCCGCGCAGCACCCGGTGCATCGACGGGCCGTACTTGCGGCCGTACTCGCGGGCGTACTCCTGCGCGAACTCCCGCGCCAGTGCGTCCTGCCGGACCTCGCCGTGGTCGACCAGGTGTCGCACGAGCACCAGGGCCATCGCGGTGTCGTCGGTCCAGTGCCAGGGGGCGGGCCGGATCCGGCGGGCGGCCAGCGCCGAGGGTGCCTCGTCGGGCGGGACGGAGAACCACCGGTCGCCGAAGGCGTCGCCGAGGGCCAGCCCCTCCAGACTGTCCAGAACCGGCCGGGCCGCGCGCATGTCATCCTCCAAGTGAGATCAACCTGCGCGGCAGTCTGCCGGACGGCCCGGTTTGTCGGCCACCGGATTCCCTCCGGCGCCCGGCCCACCGGGCCGTGACGCGTCCTACTTGGCGAGCAGCCCGCCGAGGATGAGCTTCCAGAGCGCCTCGAAACGGTCCTCGACGGTCGGCTCCGACCACGTGGTCGCGTACGCCGGGTCGTGGAACGGGGCGGTGGCGTCGAAGACGGCGCGGGCCGTGGAGAGGATGTGGGCGAGCTTGAACTCCTTGCCCTCCATGCCGTCCTGGACGATCTGGGCGATCTGGCCGACCAGGGTCTCGATGTGCGCGTCGACCGTGCGGCTGTTCTCCTCGACCAGCACCATGTACGTCGCGAACAGCTCCGGGTCGTCCAGCGCCTTCTTCCGCTTGGCCGCGAAGAGCGTCACCAGCCACCGGTGCAGCCGCTCGGCGGCCGGGCCCGGCTCGGTCGAGATGAAGGCGAGCTCGTGGTGCGCCTGGTCGAGCCAGCGCTGGGTGACCGCCTCGCGCAGCGCGGCCTTGCTCGGGAAGTGGCGGTAGACGCTGCTGTGGCTGACACCGAGGATCCGGGCGACGTCCACGACGGTGGCCTTGGCCGGGCCGAACCGCCGGAGGACGTCCTCCGCCGCGATCAGGATCTGCTCGGCGGTGAGTGTGGTGTCCGTGGTCACGGGGAGGCCGTCCTTAGGGTCGTGCGTTCAGGGGCGGTGCGGTGCCGGGCCCGGGGTCGGACCGGTCCGGCCGGGTGTGCTCCGATGGGAGCACCGGTCAGCGTTCGCTGTCCAGGTGCGCCATCTGGGCGGCAGCGTAGCGGTCGCCCGCCGCCGCACCCGCCGGCACGGCCGCCTCGATGGCGGCCAGGTCCGCGGCGGTGAGCGTGACGTCCAGCGCGCCGAGCGCCTCGGTGAGGCGGTCGCGGCGCCGCGCGCCGACCAGCGGGACGACGTCCTCGCCGCGCGAGGCGACCCAGGCGATGGCGACCTGTGCGACGCTCGCCCCCTTCGCGGTGGCCACCCCGCGCAGCGCCTCGACGAGGGCGAGGTTGTGGGTCAGGTTGTCGCCCTGGAAGCGCGGGCTGTGGCCGCGGAAGTCGGTGCCGGCCAGCGGGCGGTCCTGGTTCCAGTGGCCGCTGAGCAGACCGCGGGAGAGGACGCCGTAGGCGGTGACACCGATGCCGAGCTCGCGGGCGGTGGGGAGGACGGCCGCCTCGATCGAGCGGGAGATCAGCGAGTACTCGATCTGCAGGTCGCTGATCGGGTGGACGGCGGCGGCGCGGCGAAGGGTGTCCGCGCCGACCTCGGACAGGCCGATGTGACGGACGTGGCCGGCCTTCACCAGGTCCGCGATGGCGCCGATGGTCTCCTCGACCGGGACGCTCGGATCCAGCCGGGCCGGGCGGTAGACGTCGATGTGGTCGGTGCGCAGGCGGCGGAGCGTGTAGGCGAGCGCCGTCTTGGTGGCGGCGGGGCTCGCGTCGTAGCCGAGCCACTGGCCGTCCGGGCTGCGCTGGGCGCCGAACTTCACGCTGATCTGCACGCTGTCGCGGTCCCGGCCGCGCAGGGCCTCGTGGATCAGCAGCTCGTTGTGGCCCATGCCGTAGAAGTCGCCGGTGTCGAGGAGGGTGATCCCGGCGTCGAGTGCGGCGTGGATGGTGGCGATGCTCTCGGCCTCGTCAGCCGGCCCGTACAGGTCGGACATGCCCATGCAGCCGAGGCCGAGGGCGGAGGTGACGGGGCCGGAGGTGCCGAGGGTGCGCTGTGCGGGGCGGGAGGTGGTGGACACGGGGGGCTCCAGGGGTGGGTGCGGCGCCGGGGCGGGCGAGGGCGAGGTGACCCGCGTCCCACTATGGCACGACGGCGAACAGATTTCAAAATCTGTTCGCTGTCGTCTGTCATCTGAAAGCTGTCATCTGAAATTTGTCGGCTGTCATCTGTCGGCTGTCATCTGTCACCCGGGGGCGCCCGTCGGCACCGTCCCGGCCTCCCGCCCGCCGGGCGAGCGCAGCAGGTGGGCGCGGGCCGGCGGCAGGTTGCGCCACGCGGTCCGCCCGCCCAGCCCGTACGCCTCCTCGAACTGCCGCAGCAGCCGCACCACCGCACGGTGACGGGCACCCCGGCGGGGCCCCGCCACCAGCGTCCGGGCCGCGGTCGTGCCGAGGTACCCGAAGTACGTCAGCTCGCCGCCGGGCAGCAACAGGCGCAGGTAGAGGTCGAGGAGGTGGCGCACCTGAGCCGGCTCGAAGTTGGTGAACGGCAGGCCGGACACGATCACGTCGTACCGCTCGCCCTCGGCCGCCGCCGGGGCCCGGCCGTCGCCCGCGGTTCCGCCCCCGGCGCCGTCCGCGGTGCCGTTGCCGACCGCCCCGCGCGTGCCGTCCGGTCGTTCCGGTGCGGACGGGCGCCACCGCGCCAGCTCCTCCACCCGGCAGGCTGACAGTCGCACCGAGACCCCTGTACGGGGCTCGGCCAGGTCCGGGTCCGCCCGCAGCCGGGCGGCGAACCGGGGGTTGGCCTCGACGACGTGCAGCCGGTCGCCCGGGCGCAGCACCTGGGCCAGGCGTCGCGTCACCACACCCGTCCCGGCACCGACCTCCAGGACCGAGATGGGCCGGTCCGGGCGACTGGTGGCCGGCACCACCAGGGCGTTCACGAGGTCCGCGCCGCTCGGCGCCAGCGCTCCCGTGTCGTGGAAGGTGCGCAGTGCCTCGACGAGGAACAGCAGACGGTCGCCGCCGGACGGTGAACCGTGCGACGGGATGCCGGAGCCACCGGCCTCGGATCCGTCGGGCGAGCCGGGAGATCCGGGCGAGCCGGAGGGGGCGGAGGGGGCGGAGGAGCCGGGGCGGGTGCGGAGCTGATCGGTCGTCATGTCGACGACGCTAGGGAGCGGAGCCGGGGCGGGGATCGGCCGGGCAGCCGCGCCGGCCTCCGACGAAAGTCGAGGGTGCGGGTGCCCGGGAGGAGGGGGCGCGCGGCCGTCGCCCGCCCTTAGCATCGAGCCGGACGTCCGCGGAGCGGGTGCGGGAGGGCAGGGGAGAGCGGGGAGAGGACCGGGGAGGACGCGGGGAACGCACGGGTGGGGCGGGAGGGCAGGAGCGTGAGCCGGAGGACGGGAGGAGCCCGATGCACACAGCCCGGCTGGGCTGGTACGGCCCGGGTCGTCGGCCGTCGGCCGACACGGTGCTGCTGCTCGGCATCCTCGGCCTCGCCGTCGAGGAGTCCCTCTTCCAATGGACCCACGCCGAAGGACCGTTGCGCCTTGCCCGTACCGTACTGGCCGCGCTCGCCGCGCTCTCCCTGGTGTTCGCCCGGCGCCACCCGGTGGCCTCCGCCGTCCTGCCGGTGCTCACCGGCGGCCTGTTCAACCGCGCCTTCCCCGGCCTGTTCAGCGTCTACCACCTCGCCTCCCTCGGCCGGACCGGCCCGGCCGCGGCCGGCGGCGCCGTCATCGCCCTGGTCAGCGCCGCCCGTGCCGATTCGCTGATCGGCTGGGCCGGCACCACCGGCTCCCAACTCCTCGTCGAGTCGGCCACCTTGTCCGTCGGGCTGTGGCTGCACGGCCGTCGGGTGCTGATCCGCACCCTGCACGAGCAGGTGGACGTGCTGCGCCGCGAGCGCGAACTGCGTGCCGAGCAGGCCCGGTCCGCCGAACGCGCCCGGATCGCACGGGAGATGCACGACGTGCTCGCCCACCGCCTCAGCCTGCTGGTGCTGCACGCCGGGGTGCTGCGCGATCAGGCCCTCGCCGGTACCGTCGCCGACGACCCGGACCGGCTCGCCCACCGCCTCGAACTGCTCCGCACCACCGCGGCCCGGTCGCTCGACGACCTGCGCGACGTGCTCGGCGCCCTGCGCGCCGACCCCGCGCCGCCACCGGTCGCCGGTCAGGGACCGCCGGAGTTCACCGGATCGGACCGCGTCCCGGCACCCGCCCTGCGCGACCTCACCGAACTCGTCGGCGAGGCGGTCTCGGCCGGGCAGCAGGTGGAACTGGCCCTCGCCGGGGATCCGGAGGCGGTGCCCACCACGCACCGCCTGGCCGTGCACCGGCTGGTGCAGGAGGCGTTGACCAACGCCCGCAAGTACGCGCCGGCCGCGGCCGTCACCGTGCTGGTCCGCTACGGGGCCCCGGCCACCACCGTCGAGGTCCGCAACGGGCCGGGCGCGGCCTCGGCGAACGGTCCGGTCACCGGTGGCGGGTACGGCCTGGTCGGGCTCACCGAACGGGTCGGCGCACTCGGCGGACGGCTCGACGCGGGCCCTGACGGCGGGGGCGGCTTCCGGCTCTCCGCCCGGTTGCCCGCTCCCGAGCGTCCGCCCGACCCGGCTCCGGCCGCAGTCTCGGTCTCGGCGCCGGCCTCGGCCTTGGCCCCGGCCCCCGTACGGCCCGTGGTCGGCGGGCCCTCCCCGATCCCCTCTCCGATCCCCGCCCAGCCCCCCGCCCCGAAGCCGGAGGACGCCTCATGATCCGCACGATGGTCGTGGACGACGACGCACTGGTGCGGCTCGGCCTCGTCGACCTCCTGGCCCAGGACCCGGCCCTGACCGTCGTCGCCGAGGCGGCCGACGGGCTGCAGGCCGTCGAACTCGCCCGCCGCCGGCGGATCGACGTCGCCCTCATGGACATCCGGATGCCCCGGCTCGACGGCATCGCCGCCACCCGGCGGCTGCGCGAACTGCCGGAGCCCCCGCGGGTGATCGCGCTCACCACCTTCGACCTCGACGAGTACGTCTACCAGGCGCTCGCCGCCGGTGCCGACGGCTTCCTGCTCAAGGACACCGAACCCGCCGAGATCGCCCGGGCCGTCCACGTCGTCGCCGCCGGCCAGGGGATGCTGCACCCGGCAGCGGCCCGCCGCCTCATCGACCGCTACCACCGCACGGGCGCGCCCCGGTCCGTGGCCGCCCGCAACCGGATCGCCGGGCTGACCCCGCGCGAGACGGACGTGCTGCGCGAACTCGCCGACGGGCTCTCCAACGCGGAGATCGCCGGTGCCCTCGGCATGCGGGAGAGCACCGTCAAGGCGCACGTCAGCCGGATCCTGACCGCGCTCGGGGTCGGAAACCGGGTCCAGGCGGCGCTGCTCGCCCGGGACGCCGGGATGGTGGAGGACGGCGGCTGAACCCGACCGCGGGGCCGGGCCGGCCGACCTCGACGGCCCGCCCGGTGGCCGGGCGGGGGCAGTGGGCGGATGCGCGGGAACCGCGTGGGGCGGGAGCTCCGTGCGGTCCGCGCCGGGCATCGTCCGGTGCGTGCCGCTCGCCGCGTGGAACCGAGGACGCCGCCAACCGGCCGTCCACCAACCATCCACCGACCCATCCACCGACCCATCCACCGACCCATCCACCGACCGGACGTTGCGCCGCCAGGGGAGGGCGGGGCGCCGGGGCCGGTGGTGCCCGGTGAAGCTGTCGGGGCCCCGCTGGCTCCGCACTCCGATGGTGCCACCGAAGTCGCGTGGGGCGTTACGTCGGGCGGTGTTCACGTGGGTGTTCCCCACGCTTCGGACCGGGCTCCCCCTGAGCCGGTGCTGTGACCCCGGTTGGTACCGCGCGCTGAGCCGTTGTCACCCATCCGGCGTGGAAATCCCGCGCCTTGGCGGTTTGCGCTGCCGAACGCGGGCGGCGGGTCCATGGTGGAGATGGGCGCGATCCGGCGACCGCGTCCGCGCGCCGATCCAGGCCCGCGCGCCGAGCGCCCGCCGCCGTTCTCCGACGGGTGCCCGTGGCTGAGGCCCGGTCCCGGCGCGCTGGGAGCAGGGCCACCTCGCAGGAAGTCGAAGGGTTCTTCTAGGCTCACATCTCGGCTTCCCTGCGACGGTCCGGCCACTGCGCCCGTCACCAGGAGGCCGCCGTCCACGGGGCCCCGGGCGCACCGGGGCCACCGGATCGAGCGAGGAGGACGCAATGCCAAGCACGCCGACCAGCCGTTCCACCGCACCCGGGCCAGACGGGCCGTCCCGAAGGACCGCGCACCATCCCGGTCGATCGGCACGGTCGGGCCGGGCCCGGCAGCCGGGTTGGGGCGGTCGGCCGGTGCGGCCGCTGAATACCGGCGGCGGCCGCGGAGGCGAGCGTTGAGTCCCCAGATCGTCGGGTCGCCCGCCGCACCGAGTGCCGCCGCCGAACCCGACCCGGACCGCGGCCCCGCCCCAGCGGGCGCGCCCGTCCCCGCCGATCCCGTCGCGCCCGCCCCTGCCACGCCCGCCCCTGCCGCGCCCGCTCGCACCGCGGTGGTCCCCGCGGCCCAGGCCGCCGCCGAGGGCGAGGCCCCCGCCGCCGGTGCCCCGGCCGCCGTCATGGCCGCGACCACCACCGCCGCGCTGGCGACCGCCGCGGCCGCCGCCGCGCTCCCCGGCCTGCCGCAGGCCCTCAGCACAAGAGCGCGCACCCTCGCCGGCGCCGTCCGGCGCCGCTGCGCCGATCTGGCCCGGATAGAGTCTCCGAGTGGGGACGCCCCCCGACTCGACGGCCTCGCCGAGGAGTTGGCCACCGGTTTCGGTGCGACCGGCGCCACCGCCCGCCGCGAACCGGGGCCGGCCGGAGACCACCTCGTCCTGGAGTGGGAAGGGCAGGACGAGACCCTTCCGCACCTGCTGATCGTCGGGCACCACGACACCGTCTGGCCGGTCGGCACCCTTGCGGACTGGCCCGTCACCGAGCAGGACGGCAGGCTCAGCGGGCCCGGCGTCGTCGACATGAAGGGCGGACTCGCCATCCTGGAGGGCGCGTTCGCCCTGCTCGCGGACCTGGGGCAGCGCCCGCACCGGACGGTCCGGCTGGTCGTCGTCTCGGACGAGGAGGTCGGCAGCCCGGACGGCAGGAGGCTTGTCGAGCGCCAACTCCGGGGCGCGGCAGCGGTCCTGGGCCTCGAACCGCCGCATCCCGACGGCCGGCTGAAGACCGCCCGGCGCGGCAGCACCCGGGTCCGGCTCACCGTCACCGGGCGCGAGGCGCACGCGGGCAACGACGCCCGCGACGGGGTGTCGGCCGTAGACGAGCTCGTCGACCAGCTCGTCGTCGTCCGGGGCCTCGCCGGCCAGCCCGGCACCGAGCTCAACGCCGGTCGGATCAGTGGTGGTTCGCGTGCCAACGTGATCGCCGGCCGGGCCGAGGCGGAGCTCGGTCTGCGGTTCGCCACCGCCGAGGCGCAGCGCCGTACGCTCGACAACCTCGCCAGACTCACCGCGCTGCGCCCGGGCGCGAGGGTACGGACGGAGGTGCTGTCGAGCCGGCCGGCCTGGCCGGAGCGGTCGGCCAACCCGCTGCTGCGGCACGTCCGTTCGCTCGCCGCAGTGCTCGGTCAGCAGCTGGACGGCGGTCCGGCGGGCGGCGCGGGGGACACCAACCTGCCGGGTTCGCGCGGGTTGCCGACGCTGGACGGCTTCGGCGCGGTCGGCGCTGGTGCCCACGCCCGGCACGAGCACATCCGCCTCGACCAGCTGGCGCCCCGGATCGCCCTGCTGGCCGCGCTCCTCGCCGTTCCGCTGCCGAGGCTGCGGGACCGTACGGAGGGGTGACGGGCCTGCCCGGCCGCCGCTGAGGGCTTGGGTCGGCCGGCGCTCGCCCGCCACTCGTCCGCCCGCGGCCTGCCCGGCCGTCCGCGTGCCGCCCGCCGGCGTGCCGCTCGCCAGCGCCTCCGCCCGCCCGTACTCCGGTGGTCGGCCGACGACCGGCCCGCGACCGGCCGACGACCGGCCCGCGACCGGCCGACGACCGGCCGGTGCCGGCTGACGGGTGACCGGTGACGGCGAACAGATGACAGCTGACAGATTTCAGAATCTGTCAGCTGTCATCTGTGATCTGTTCGTCGCCGCCCCTCGCCCCTTCGCTCCTCCCGTGTCCCTTGCCATCCCTCCGTCCCGCCGCGCAGAATGGTACCGACCGAACGGTCAGTCGGTTGGCGCCCCAGGGGGCGCCGGAGCAGGACACGAGAGGGGACCGTGGTGACAGCAGAGGTGGCCGAGGCGGTCCCGGCGCAGACGCCGGAAGACCGGTTCGAGGCGGTCGTCGCCGCCGAGCAGCGGATCGAGCCCAGGGACTGGATGCCCGAGGCCTACCGGGCCACGCTCATCCGCCAGATCGCCCAGCACGCCCACTCCGAGATCATCGGCATGCAGCCCGAGGGGAACTGGCTCACCCGTGCCCCCTCCCTGCGCCGCAAGGCCATCCTGCTCGCCAAGGCCCAGGACGAGGCCGGCCACGGCCTCTACCTCTACGCCGCCGCCGAGACGCTCGGCGTCGACCGCGCCGAGCTCACCGAGAAGCTGATCTCCGGGCGCCAGAAGTACTCCTCGATCTTCAACTACCCCACCCTCACCTTCGCCGACGTCGGCGTGATCGGCTGGCTGGTGGACGGCGCCGCGATCTGCAACCAGGTCCCGCTCTGCCGCTGCAGCTACGGCCCCTACGCCCGCGCGATGGTGCGGATCTGCAAGGAGGAGTCCTTCCACCAGCGCCAGGGCTACGAGCTGCTGATGACGCTGATGCGCGGCACCGAGGCCCAGCGCCGGATGGTCCAGGACGCGGTGGACCGCTGGTGGTGGCCGTCGCTGATGATGTTCGGCCCCTCGGACGCCGACTCGCCGAACACCGCCCGCTCGATGGCTTGGCGGATCAAGCGCCACACCAACGACGACCTGCGCCAGCGCTTCGTCGACATGTCCGTCCCCCAGGCCGAGCACCTGGGCGTCACGCTCCCGGACCCGGAGCTGCGCTGGAACGAGGAGCGCGGCGGCTGGGACTTCGGCGAGCCGGACTGGTCCGAGCTGACCAGGGTCATCCAGGGCCAGGGGCCGTGCAACACCCAGCGGATCGACCGCCGCCGGGCCGCGCACGAGGACGGCGCCTGGGTCCGCGAGGCGGCCGTCGCCTACGCGGCCAAGCGCAGGGCCGAGCAGTCCGCACCGGCCGCCGCGGAGCCGTCGGAGAGCCCGCGGCCCGCCGGAGAGCACGCGCACACCGAACAGGAGAACGGAAAGTGACCGAGTCCAAGGCCGGGTCCAAGGCCGGCTGGCCGCTGTACGAGGTGTTCGTGCGCCCCCGGCGCGGCCTGAACCACGTCCACGTCGGCTCGCTGCACGCGGCCGACGACCGGATGGCGCTGCTCGCCGCCCGCGACCTCTACACCCGCCGCAACGAGGGGGTCAGCCTCTGGGTGGTCCGCTCGGACGCGATCACCGCCTCCACCCCGGACGAGCGGGACCCGTTCTTCGAGCCGAGCGGCGACAAGGTCTACCGCCACCCGACCTTCTACGACATCCCCGAGGATGTCCCGCACATCTGACGGGGGAACCGCAATGCAGGATCACACCACGCACACCGACGCGCACGACGTCGACGACCACGTCTACCTGAGCCTCACCGAGGCCGCCCCCGGACCCGAGGGCGAGGGCCGCTGGGCGTACGGGACGGGCTTCGCCGACCCGCTGCTGGGTGTGGACACCACTCTGCCGGCCGGCCTGGACGGCGCCGACCTCGCCGCCTGCTGCCTGATGCTCGGCGACGACGCCCTGGTCCTCTCCCAGCGGCTGATCGAGTGGTGCACCCGGGCGCCCGAGCTGGAGGAGGAGGTCGCGCTCGCCAACCTGGGCCTGGACCTGCTCGGCCAGGCCAGGCTGCTGCTCACCCGCGCCGGCCAGGCGGACGGCTCCGGCCGCACCGAGGACGACCTGGCGTACTGGCGGGAGGAGCACGAGTTCCGCAACGTCCGCCTGGTCGAGCTGCCCAACGGCGACTTCGCGCACTCGATCGCCCGGCTGCTGCTGTTCGCGACCGCCCGCGGCGCGCTCTACGAGGCGCTCGCCACGCACCCGGACCCGGTGCTGGCCGCGGTCGCCAACCGGGGCGCCAAGGAGCTGGCGTACCACCGCGAGTACGCCACCGCCTGGACGCTGCGGCTGGGCGACGGCACGCCGTACTCGTCGGCGCGGATGCAGGCCGGCCTGGACGCGGTCTGGCCGTTGCTGGAGGAGCTGTTCACCGCCCATCCGGTGGAGCTCCGGGTGGGCGTGGACCCGGCCGCACTGCGCGAGCCGGTGCTGCGCGAGCTCGGCGCCGTCCTCGCCGAGGCCGGACTGACCGTGCCGCAGGTGCCGCCGCTGGCCACCGTGCTCGGCCGGGCCGGTCGCGACGGCGTGCACACCGAGGCGCTGGGCCTGCTGCTCGCCGAACTCCAGGTGCTGGCCCGCGCCCACCCGGGGGCGACGTGGTGAGCGCGACGACGGCGGCTGGCGCGGCGCTCCCGGGAGCGGCCGGCAGGGCGGTCCCCGGGGCGGCCTGGGAGATCGCCGCGGCCGTCCCGGACCCGGAGCTGCCCATGCTCACCCTGGCCGATCTGGGCGTGCTGGCCGAGGTCGAGACGGACGGCGCCGAGGTGACGGCCTGGCTGACGCCGACCTACTCCGGCTGCCCGGCCGTCGCCGAGATGGCCGCCGACGTGGACCGCCGGCTGCGCGCGGCCGGGTACCGGGCCGTCCGGGTCCGGCTGCGGCTGGACCCGCCGTGGTCCACCGACCTGATCACCGCCGAGGGCCGCCGCAAGCTCGCCGAGGCGGGGATCGCCCCGCCGCACCCGAGCGCGGCCGCCGCAGGCGCGGCCGGGCCCGGGCCCGTCGCGCTGACCCTCGGCCCCACCCGCACCGCCGCCGCCCTCCCCGTGCCCTGCCCGCGCTGCGGCGGCGCGGACACGGAGGAGCTGTCCCGCTTCGGCTCCACCGCCTGCAAGGCGCTCTGGCGCTGCCGCGCCTGCCGGGAGCCCTTCGAACGCGTCAAGGAGATCTGAATGCCCGCCGCCTCGCCCGCAGCCTCCTCCGCCGAGGCCTCGCTCACCGCGGCCACGCCCGTCGAGGACCTCGGCCCGGCCGCCCGCCCGGCCCGTCGCCCGGCCTTCCACCGGCTGCGGATCGACCGGATCGAGCGGCTCTGCGAGGACGCCGTGGCGGTGACCTTCGCGGTGCCGGACGGGCTCGTGGAGGAGTTCGCGTTCCGGCCGGGCCAGACCCTGACCCTGCGCAAGGTGGTGGACGGCGGCGACGAGCGCCGCTCGTACTCGATCTGCGCCCCGGCCGGGGGCCCGCTGCGGATCGCCGTCCGGGAGGTGCCCGGCGGGCTGTTCTCCCGGTGGCTGGTGCGGGACGCGCGGCCCGGCGAGGAGGTGGAGGTGCTGACGCCGTTGGGCCTGTTCACCCCCGAACTCGGTTCCCCCGCCGACCACGTGCTGCTCGCGGCCGGCTCCGGCGTCACTCCGATGCTGTCGATCGCCGCCTCCGTGCTGGCCGCCGACCGCCGCTCCACCGTCACCCTGCTCTACGGCAACCGGCGCAGCGACACCGTGATGTTCGCGGACGAGCTGGCCGACCTGAAGGACCGCTACCTCGGCCGCTTCCAGCTGGTCCACGTGCTGTCCCGGGAGACCCGCGACGCCGAACTGCTCACCGGCCGCCTCGACCCGGAACGGGTGCGGGCCCTGCTGGCGGCGCTGGTGGACGTGCCGACCGTCGGGCACTGGTGGCTCTGCGGCCCGTTCGGCATGGTCGCCGGGGCGAAGGAGCTGCTCGCCGAGCTGGACGTGCCGGGTGAGCGGGTGCACCAGGAGCTGTTCCACGCCGACGACGAACCGGCCGCCGAGCGCCCCGAGGACCGCGACGACGCGGACGCCGCCGACGGCGCGCACAGCGAGGTGACCGTCGTCCTGGACGGACGCGGCAGCACCCTCTCCCTCTCGCGCGACCGCTCGATCCTCGACGGCGCCCAGCGCTCCCGCCCCGACCTGCCGTTCGCCTGCAAGGGCGGGGTCTGCGGCACCTGCCGCGCCCTGGTCACCGAGGGCGAGGTGGAGATGCGCCGGAACTTCGCGCTGGAGGAGAAGGAGCTCGCCGCCGGCTACACCCTCACCTGCCAGGCCCGGCCGCTCACCGACCGGGTGACGGTCGACTTCGACCGCTGATCCGCTGATCCGCCGACTCGCCGGCCCGATGACCGCTGGCCGGTGGCCGTTGCCGACGGGCCGGTGACCGCCGGCGTCCGCCTCGCGGGCAGGGCGGGCCGGGCGGGCCGGCGGGCGTCAGACCGCGGCCGGTACGGCAGCCGGAACCAGGGCCGCGGCCGGGGTCTGCACCGGGGCCTGGACCGGGACCGGGGCCGTTGCGGGGTCCACGGCCGGGGCGGGCTGCTCGGCGGGGTCGCCGAGCAGCCGGACCAGGTCGTTGACGGCTGCGCGCCCGGCCCGGTTGGCACCGATGGTGCTGGCGGACGGGCCGTAGCCGACCAGGTGGACGCGCGGATCGGCGGTCGCCCGGGTGCCGGTGAGGGCGATGCCGCCGCCGGGGGAGCGCAGCCCGAGCGGGGCCAGGTGACCGACCTCCGGCCGGAAACCGGTGGCCCACACGATCGCGTCCACCGCCAGCTCCTGGTCGCCCCAGGCGACGCCGTGCTCGGTGAGCCGGTCGAACATCGGACGCCGGTGCAGCGCTCCCAGCTCCTCGGCGCGCCGGTAGGCGACGGACGGGCCGAGGCCCGTCACGCTCACCACGCTGCGCACCGGCAGCCCCTGCCGGACCCGCTCCTCGACCTTGGCGACCACCGCGCGACCGTACTCGGGGGTGAAGGGCCCCTCGTGGAAGACGGGTTCGCTCCGGGTGACCCAGACGGTCTCGCCGACCGCCGCCACCTCGGACAGCACCTGGATCGCGGAGGCGCCGCCGCCGACCACCAGGACGCGCCGGCCCGCGAACTCCTCCGGGCCGCGGTACTCCGCGTAGTGCAGCTGACGGCCGCCGAAGTGACCCGGGTAGTGGGGGAGGAAGGGGCGGGTCCAGGTGCCGGTGGCGTTGATCAGGGCCCTGGTGGACCAGGTGCCCCGGTCGGTCTCGACCAGCAGCCGGGAGCCCGGGCGGTCGGACTCGGCGCGCACCGTGCGCACGGTGACCGGGCGCACGACGGGGAGCGCGTGGCGGGCCTCGTACGCCGCGAAGTACCCCGGCACCACCTCCCGCGCGGGGGCCTGCGGGTCGACCGGCGGGAGCTCGGCGTCCGGGAGGTCGTGGAAGCCGTGGACAGTGGCCATCCGCAGGGACGGCGCGCGGTGCGCCCAGGCGCCGCCCGGCGCGGGGTCGGCGTCGAGTACGACGAAGCCGCCGTCGGCGTCCGCCCGGTAGGGGACGAAGCCGCGGCGGCCCAGGTGGTAGGCGGCCGACAGGCCCGCCTGGCCGGCGCCCACCACCAGCACGTCCACGCGCCGGGCTCCACCGTCGTTCGTTGCACCGTAAACAGTCACGCCCGTGAAACATCCGGGGTGGGGCCGGTGTTCCCGGGCGTCGGACGCTCCCCGGCGGCGGGTGTTCCCGTGCCGTCAGCCGTCAGCCACCGGTGGCCGGTGGTCGGTGGGTCGGTGGTCGGCGACCTCGCGCTCGGCGGTGGTCGGGCGCCGCTCTCAGGTGGCGGGGGAGATCACCACGGCCGTGCCGTACGCGCAGACCTCGGTGCCGACGTCCGCCGCCTCCGTCACGTCGAAGCGCATCATCAGGACGGCGTTGCCGCCGCGCGCCCGGGCCTGCTCGACCAGCCGCTGCATCGCCTCGTTGCGGCTCTCCACCAGGGTCTTCGTCAGGCCCCGCAGCTCGCCGCCGATCAACGACTTCAGCCCTGCGCCGATCTGGCTGCCGATGTGACGGCTGCGCACGGTCAGTCCGAAGACCTCGCCGATCACGTGGTCGACCCGGTAACCGGGGATGTCGTTGGTGGTCACGACCAGGACGTCGGCGTTCGGGCCCTGCCCGCCGCCGTACTCGTTGATGTCAGCCATGGCGCCCATCCTGCCGCCGTCGTGCGTCCGAGTGACAGAGGCACGACCGGGCGATGGCCGAGAAGGCGTCCAGAAGCTGGTTCAGACCGGTGATCGGGCGGCCGAAAGGCCGTACCGTAGCCCCATGGGCGAGCGAAGCGATCATCCACAGGGGCCGGGCGCGGCGGAGGACTCCGGCGCGCAGGAGATCGAGGCGACGGTGGTGCTGGGCCTGCGGATCACCGACTGGCCGGCGCTGCGCGCCGCCGCGATCAGGGCGGTCGAGGACCTGACGTTCGAGGGCATCGACCCGGCCGGCCAGCGCCGTGAACTGCTGCGCGAGGTCGCCGAGGACGCCAACGCGGCGCTCGGCGCGCTGCTGCACCCGGACCGGCTGGTGGCCGCGATCCCGGGCGTCGAGGCGATCGGCGGCACGCTGGAGATCAGCGTCACCGAGGACTTCGCGCCGGACTTCGCCGAGCTGTTCCCGCTGGAGGGGGACGACGAGGAGGGCGGCGCGGGGGTGGACTGGACGCTCACCCCGCGCACCGCGTGCCTGCTGCACGCCCAGCTGCTCGGCCTGGCCGACGCGGCCTACGACGACCTGGACGAGCACGGCGACGACCCGGTCGCCGAGGGCGACGACGCCGACTGGACGGTTTTCGCCCGGCTGCCCCAGCGCACCTGGCGGCTCCACCGCGCCTGGCGCCGCGCGATGGCCCGAGCCTTCGACGACCTCGCCGACGACCTCGCCCTCGGCGAGTGGCCGCTGCCGCGCTGCCTGGCCGAGGAGATCGCCCTGCGGATGGCCCTGGTCGACGCCCGGGCCCTGCTCGGCGCGCAGCCCGAGTCGGTGGCCGACATGATGGGCGACCTCCCGGCCGACCTGTACGACTACGACTGGGACGGCTGCCACGACGAGCTGTTCGGTGTCTACGGGCCGGACGACGGTGACCCGGAGCTCGGCGCCGAGCAGCGGACCGAGGTGCTGCTGGCGGCCACGCACCCCGAGGGCTGGTTCCTGACGTACGAGGACGCCGAGGCGAGGGACCTGCAGCGCGGCTACCGGCGCTGACCGGCTGTCGGGCTTTTCGGGCTGTCGGGTCCGTGCCCGGCGTTCCGGCGTTCCGGTGTCCGGGCGCTGGGACGGGGGTCCGGCTAGGCTGCGGGCATGTCCGATGCGTCTGATGTGCGTGATGTGCCGGGGCGGACGGCCGGGGCGGACGGCCTGCCGCCCGGCGAGGGCGACCAGGTGTTCGCCCGGATCTCGCTCGGGCTGGAGGGCGTGCAGGCCGCGCAGCGCGGTCGGACCGCCCAGGCGCGGGCCAGCTTCGAGGCCCTCTGGGAGGCACTCGGTGAGAGCGGAGACGTCTTCCACCGCTGCGTCCTGGCGCACTACCTGGCCGACCTGCAGGACGACCCGCAGGCCGAACTGGAATGGGACCTGAGGGCGCTGGCCGCGGCTGACTCGCTCACCGCCGAACGCGCCGAGACCTACCGGTCCGCCCTCCAGGTGCGGGCCTTCTACCCCTCGCTGCACCTCAACCTGGCCTCGGACCACCTCAAGCTCGGTGAGCCCGTGCTGGCACGCGAACAGCTGGAACACGCCGTGCACAGCCTGGACGCCCTGCCCGAGGACGCCTACAGCGCGAGCATCCGGACGGCGGTCGACGAACTGCGCCAGCGGCTGCGTTGAGCGGGCCGCGCCGCCGTCCCGCCCGGCGTGCGCCGGGCCCGCCCGTCTCGTCGCGTCCGGCCCGTCCGTCCCGTCTCCTCCCGTCCTGCCTCGCGTCGGCCCGTTTCCTTTCGTCCGTCCCGGACACCGCGTGATCACCGGCTCGGCCGGGCTGGCATGCTGGACGGGTGACTTCTCCGTTCGATGACCCGACTCCCGCTCCCGCCTCCGCCCCCGTCCCCGAGGGGGACTCCGCCCCGCACCCCGAGGACCGCGACGCGCGGACGCAGTACGTGCTGCCGCTGGTCGTCCGGCTGGAGCGGGCCACGCCGCCCGGGCGGACGGACGCGCTGGAGACCTCGGCGCGGGCGGTCCTCACCCTGCTGGCCGACGCGCGGGTGACCGGGGCGGACGGCGAGTGGGCGGAACGCGTCGTGGCCTGGGAGGACGCCCGCATCCGCAAGGTGGTCCGGCGGGCCCGCGGCGGGGAGTGGCGCAGGGCGGGCGAGCTGCCGGGGATCACGGTCGCCGGAAGGGAGGCCGAGGTGCGGGTGTTCCCGCCCGTCCCGCTGGACGGCTGGCCCAAGGAGCTCGCCAAGCTCCAGGTCTCGGGTACGGACCTGGAGGAGACGGCCGAGGTCGGCGCTCCGGAGCCGGGCCTGCCGGTGCTGTGGCTCAACCCCGAGCTGGAGATGAGCGCGGGCAAGACGATGGCGCAGACCGGTCACGCGGCGCAGCTCGCGTGGTGGCGACTGGACGAGGCGCAGCGCAAGGAATGGGCCGAGTCCGGGTTCGCGCTCGCGGTGCGGACGGCCTCTCCTGAGGCGTGGGAGGGACTTGTCGCGAGTGGCCTGCCGTTGGTCCGGGACGCGGGTTTCACCGAGATCGCGCCCGGCAGTTGCACGGTGGTCGCGGACCACCCGGCGCTGCGGTGATCGGTGATCGGTGATCGGTGACGTGCAATAGGTGCCCATTGACCGGTGAGCGGCGTGGGGGAGCCGTGACGCACGGCAGTCAGCGGAGGCCGGCTGACAGATGACAGCGAACAGATTTCAGATTTCAAAATCTGTTATCTGTTATCTGTCATCTGTTTCGTCCCGCCGGCGCTCGCCCTCGTCCGGCGCCGGCGGTCGAGCGGATCAGCCGGCCTCGAACCGCCGGAGGGCTCGCAGGCCGCCGTAGGTCGCGGCGGCCGTCCAGAGGGCCATGATCAGCAGCCCCGTCCAGTGCCCGTAGTGGACACCGGCCTCGGCCTGGGTGCGGGTCGCGTACAGCCCGGCGCGGTCGGGCAGGAACTGCCCGACCGCGCGGACGCCGGGGATGGCCGCGAGCCAGGTGGTACCGAGGAACAGCATCGGCGTCAGCACACCGAGCGCGGCGCTGAAGTTGCCCAGCATCGCCGTCAGTCCGAGGCAGAGCAGCACCAGCAGCGGGTGGTAGAGCACTCCGGCGAGGAAGCTGCGGGCCAGGCCGGGGGTGGAGAGGTCCAGGCCGACGGTGGCGCCGACGACGAGGAACGAGCCCGCCGTCGAGAGCAGGCCGAGCAGCAGTCCCACCGCGGCCCCGAGCGCGAGCTTCGCTCCGTACAACCGCCTGCGCAGGGGTACGGCGGCGAGCGAGGTGCCGATCATGCGGGTGTTGAACTCCTGGCCGATCAGCAGGATCCCGGTGCAGGCCACGGCCACGTGGCCGAAGAGCAAGCCGTAGTAGATCCCGCCGGCGGGATCCTCTCCCGGTGTGTGGTCCTTCGTGCCGTAGGCGGCGTTGACGGCCGTGGTGATCCCGACGGTCAGGGCCAGGGCCACCAGCGGGGCCGCCCACTGCGAGGGCAGGGTGGTGAACTTGATCCGTTCGGCGCGCAGCGCGTGGATGGGGCTCAATCCCTCGTCTCCACTTCGTTCGTGGTCGGTTGGCGGTTTGTGGTCCGCCGGGAGGTGCGGATCCACCCGGCGATCGTGGGGTGGCCGGGGCACCTTGGCCGCGGGAGTCACCCGGTGCGTCGCAGGGCGAGCAGTCCGCCGTAGGCGGCCCCGCCGGCCCACAGGGCCATGATCAGCAGCCCGGTCCAGTGGCCGTACGCCACCTGTGGATCCCCGGCGTAGCGCAGGGCGTACTGGCCCGCCCGGTCCGGCAGGAACTGGGCCACCCAGCGCACCCCGGGAACGCCGCCGAGCAGGGGCGAGAGCAGGAAGACCACCGGTACCAACAGGCCCATGGCGGCGGTGAGGTTGCCGAGCAATGCCGTCGTCCCGAGGCAGAACACCACGAGCAGCACCGGGTACAGCACACCGGCGGTGGCGGAGCGGGCGAAGCCGGGGCCGTCCCAGGCGCCGGGCACGGTGGTTGCGTACCCGGCGAAGGCGCCCGCCGTGCCGGCCGCACCGACGGCGAGGCCCACGAGGGCGCCGAGCGTGAGCTTCGCTCCGTACAGCAGGCCGCGTCGGGGCACGGCGGTGAGCGAGGCGTCGATCATGCGGGTCTTGAACTCCTGGCCGATCAGCAGGACGGCGAAGCAGGTCAGCGCGGCCTGGCCGAAGTTGAGCCCGTAGTGGACTCCAGTACCGGGGTCGTCGGTGAGGTTGTGGTCCCTGTCGCCGAGGGCCGCGCCGACCGCCGCGGTGACGCCGGCGGTCAGGCCGAGGGCGAGTAGCGGGGTGAGCCAGAGCGAGCGGAGGGTGGTGAACTTGATCCGCTCGGCGGTGAGGGCGTTGAGGGCGTTCATGCGGCGGCCTCCGCGCGGTACTCGAGACTGTCGGCCGTCATCCTCATGAAGGCCTCCTCCAGGGAGTCCTGTCGGGTCGTGATCTCGTACAGCACGACGCCGTGCGCGGCGGCGAGGGCGGCGATCCGCTCGGGCTCGAGGCCGGTCACCTCCCAGGCGCCGGCGTCGACCTGGGTCGCGGTGGGGGCGCCCCCGATGTCCCGGGCACCCGGCGATCGGCCGTAAGGCATCTCACCGTCGGGCAGTTGGTCCCTGACCAGTTGGTCCTTGAGCAGTTCACCGCCGAGCAGTTCGCCGCCGAGCAGTTCGCCGCCGAGCAGGGCGGCCAGCTTGTCCGGGTCGACGGCTCGGACCCGGATCCGGGTGCGGCCGTGACGGTCGAGGAAGTCGCGGGTGGCGGCGTCCGCCAGCAGCCGGCCGCGGCCGATCACCACCAGGTGGTCCGCGGTGAGCGCCATCTCGGTCATCAGGTGGGACGAGACCAGCACGGCACGGCCCTCGGCGGCCAGTCGGCGCAGCAGGGTGCGGATCCACCGGATGCCTTCCGGGTCGAGGCCGTTGACCGGTTCGTCCAGCAGCAGTACCGGCGGGTCGCCGAGCAGGGCGGCGCCCACGCCGAGGCGCTGGCGCATGCCCAGCGAGAAGGTCCGGATCCGCCGCCCGGCGGCCTCGGTCAGGCCGACCTGGGCGAGCACCTCGTCCACCCGGCGCTGCGGCAGGCCGTTGCTCGCGGCGAGCCAGCGCAGGTGGCCGCGGGCCGTGCGGCCGCCGTGCAGGGCGTGGGCGTCCAGCAGCGCGCCGACCCGGCGCAGCGGGTCGGAGAGTTCGGTGTACGGGCGGCCGTCGACGAGGGCGCGTCCGGCGGTCGGGCGGTCGAGACCGAGGACCAGGCGCATGGTGGTGCTCTTGCCGGCGCCGTTCGGGCCGAGGAAGCCGGTCACCAGCCCGGGCCGGACCTCGAAGGACAGCTCGTCGACGACGCGTCGGCCGCCGTACTCCTTGGTGAGGCCCTGGATGTCGATCACGGCCGTGCTCCTCTCTCGTCGGTCCGGCGCCCCTGCCGTCACCGTCTCGGCGGCCTGGTCGCCCGTGGTGCTCCGGGTTTCCGGTGGTCCCGTGCTCCGGTCCTCCCGCGGTCCGGTGGTCCGCTGGTCCGGTCCTCCTGCGGCCCGGTGGTCCGGTGGTCCCGTGCTCCGGTGGGTCCCATTCGACCGGAGGGGAGCCGCCGGCGGATCCCGCCCGGGCGGGGACCGGTCTCCCTCCCGGGAGGGAGACCGTCCTGCACCGGTGGGGGAGCGCCGGTGAGGCGCTGACCTGGCAGGATGTCGGGATGCCCAGGATCCTCGCGCCACTTCTCGCCGGCGCCACGTACGCGCGTCTGCTGCACCTGATGGTCGGATGGATCTTCGCGGGCGTCCTCCTGATGGTCTATCCGGGGACGTACCACAAGGGTCTCGGCGAGATCGTCGTGGCGAGCGTCTGCGTGGACGCGGCCCTGCTCGTGCTCGTCGCCCTGGTGCCCGCCGCACGGCTCGCGGAGGGCGTCCAGGCCCGGCTGTTGCTGGTGCCCGACCGGGAGCGGGACATCTCCGCCGAGCCCTCCCGCACCTGGGCCGACCGCCGGCGCACCGCAGGGTGGTTGATCGGGCGGGTCGCGCTCGGCTCCCTGGTCGGGTTCGCGACGATCTTCGGACTCACCGGCGGATTCGACCTGCTGTCCGGCGCCGACTCCCTGCGCTACCTCCCGCTCGTGCCGCCGGCCTTGTTCGGCTACGGCTGGCTGGTCGTCGCCGCCGGTCGGCTCCAACTCGCCATGGCGGTGCGGCTGCTGGGGCCGTCTCCGGCCGAACGGCTGGCCGACGCGGAGCTGCGGGCCGAACGGCTGCTGGAGCGCAACCGGTTGGCCCGCGAGCTGCACGACTCCATCGGCCACGCGCTGACGGTGACGGTCCTTCAGGCCGGCGCGGCGCGCGAGGTCGGGGACCGGGAGTTCACCGCCAAGGCGCTGGAGGTCATCGAGGAGACCGGCCGCCGGGCCATGGAGGACCTCGAACGCACCCTCGTCCTGCTGCGGGAGAGCCCGGACGCCGACTCGCCCGCCACCGTGACCGAGCGGCCCGGCGTGGAGCAGCTGCCCGCGCTCTTCGACACCGCCCGCGCGGCCGGCAGCCCGGTCGAGGCCCGGATCGAGGTGTCGGCGGGGGAATTGCCCAGGGTGCTCTCGCGGGAGTCGTACCGGATCGTCCAGGAGGGTGTCACCAACGCGCTCAAGTACGCACCGGGCCAGCCGGTCAGCGTGCGGATCGCCGTGCGCGACGGACAGTTGGAGCTGCGCTGCGCCAACCGCACGGCGGTGGCCGGCGCCGGTGCGGTGCGGCCCGCGGGCGGCGCGGGCCGCCGGGGCGGCAAGGGTCTGCGCGGCATCCGGGAACGCGCCGCGCTGCTCGGCGGGGAGGCCGGTGCGGGAGCGTCCCCGGACGGGGCCGGGGAGTGGGTGCTCGCCGTCCGGCTCCCCCTACGCTTGGGCTCGTGACGAACGATCTTGTGGGGGACGGCCGGGCGAAGGTGACCGCGGCGACGATCGACATCCTGCTCGCCGACGACGAGGAACTGGTCCGGGCCGGCCTGCGGGCCGTCCTGGAGGCGCAGGGGGACCTGCGGGTGGTCGGCGAGGCCGCCGACGGCGCGGAGGCGGTGGCGCTGGCCCGGGCGCTGCGCCCGGACGTCGTGCTGATGGACGTCCGGATGCCGGTCCTGGACGGCCTGGCGGCGACCCGTGAGCTCGTACGCCCCGGCGCCCCGGGGGAGCGGCCGCCGAAGATCCTGGTCGTGACCACCTTCGAGAACGACGACTACGTCTACCAGGCGCTGCGGGCCGGCGCCGACGGCTTCCTGCTCAAGCGTTCCCGACCGGCCGAGATCGCGCACGCGGTGCGGCTGGTGGCGGCGGGCGAGTCGTTGCTGTTCCCGGCCGCGATCCGCCGTCTCGCGGCCGGTCAGGGCAACCCGGCCGCGCGCGCCGCGATGGCCGGGGCGGCGCTCACCGAGCGCGAGGCGCAGGTGCTGCGGCTCGTCGCGCGCGGACTCAGCAACGGTGAGATCGCCGAACGGCTGTTCCTCGGAGTGCAGACGGTGAAGACGCACGTCAGCAGTGTGCTGGCGAAGCTCGGGGCGCGGGACCGCACCCAGGCGGTGATCGCGGCGTACGAATCGGGGTTCGTGGAGCCGTCGGAGTCGGACTGACGGCACCTGCGCGCAGGGGCGGACGAGGAGGTGGGGGCGTGGCAGGACCGGTCAGGCCGGGTAGCCGTGGGTCTGGGCGGCCTTGACCGAGGCCCAGACCGCGGACCCGGGAGCCAGGTCCAGCTCCGCGACGGCCGCCGGGGTGAGGTCGGCGGCCATCGGCAGTTCGCCCTCGAGGTCGGCGCGCACCTGGTCGCCGTGCAGGTCCAGGCTGGTGACCTGGAGCTTCCACACGTTGCGCGCGCTGGACTCGGGCCGCTCCCGGTGGAGGGTCACGGCGGACGGCGGGAAGGCCACGAAGGCCGGGCCGGACAGGTCCTCGGTGGTGGTCAGCACCGTGCCCGTCGGCAGTGTCACCTGGTGGTCCTTCGCCGTGCCCTGATACAGGTTGAGTCCGACCAGGCGGGCGATGTAGTCGGTGCGCGGCCGGCGGGCGACCTCGGCCGGGCTGCCGGACTGCACCTCGTGGCCGTCCTCGATCACCACCAGCCGGTCGGCCAGCACCATCGCGTCCAGCGGGTCGTGCGTGACCAGCACCGCTACCGCCTCGAACTCGGCCAGGTGTCGCCTGAGTTGGGAGCGCACGTCGAGCCGGGTGCGGGCGTCCAGGGCGGCCAGCGGTTCGTCCAGCAGGAGCAGTCGGGGGCGTACGGCCAACGCCCGTGCCAGCGCCACCCGTTGGGCCTGACCGCCGGAGAGGCGGCCTGGCCGGGCGGAGGCGTGCTCGGCCAGGCCCATCCGGTCGAGCCAGACGGACGCCTCGGCCCGGGCGGCGCGCTTGGGCCGGCCCTGGCAGCGCGGGCCGAAGGCGACGTTGTCGAGCGCGCTGAGGTGCGGGAAGAGCAGGTAGTCCTGGAACACCACGCCGACGGGCCGTTCCTCGGCCGGGGTGCACACCCGCCGGCCGGGGTCCTCGAGCAGTACTCCGTCCAGGCGCAGGTGGCCGCCGGTCAGGGGGAGCAGCCCGGCGAGCGCGCGCAGGGCGGTGGACTTGCCGGCGCCGTTCGGGCCGAGCAGCGCGACCACCTCGCCGGGGGCGGCGGTGAGCGCGAGGTCGAGCGTGAACGCGGCGCGGTCCACCCGGAGCCGGGCGTCGAGGGCGGGGGCGGTGCTCATCGGGGCGGCGTCCAGGGGCTCGGTGGGCGGAGGTTCGGCCTTCGGCGGCCCGGTGTCAGGTGGCTCGACGGCGGGTGGCCCGGTGTTCGGTGGCCCGGCGGCCGGTGAGGCGCCGTCCGGTGGTGAGGTGCCGTGCAGTGGTGCCTCGCCGTGCGGTGGTGAGGCGCCCGGGAGGCCGGCCGGGTGGCCGCCCGGGCGGCCGCTGCGGGGGCCCTCACGGCGTGGGCATCCAGCGCTCGCGCAGGCCGACCAGGACCGCGATGGACACCACCAGCAGGACCAGGGACAGGGCGATGGCCGCCTCCGGATCGGACTCCATGGCGAGGTACACGGCCAGCGGCATGGTCTGGGTCCGGCCCGGGAAGTTGCCCGCGAAGGTGATCGTCGCCCCGAACTCGCCGAGCGCCCTGGCCCATGCCAGGACGGCCCCGGCGGCGATCCCCGGGGCGATCAGCGGCAGCGTGACCCGGCGGAACGCCGTCAGCCGGGAGGCGCCCAGGGTCGCCGCGGCCTCCTCGTAGCGGGGGTCGGCGGCCCGCAGCGCGCCCTCGACGCTGATCACGAGGAACGGCATCGCCACGAACGCCTCGGCGATCACCACGCCGGTGGTGGTGAACGGCAACGTGATGCCGAAGGTCGAGTCCAGCCAGGAGCCGACGATGCCGCGCCGCCCGAGGACCAGCAGCAGCGCCACACCGCCGACCACCGGTGGCAGCACCAGCGGCAGGGTGACCAGGGCCCGGACCACCCGCCGGCCCGGCAGCTCGGTGCGGGCGAGCAGCCAGGCCAGCGGGACGCCGAGGACCAGCGAGACGGCCGTGGCCGCCGTCGCGCAGACCAGCGACAGGCGCAGTGCGTCCCAGACGGCGGCGCTGGTCAGCTGGTCCGACAGACTGCTCCACGGCGCCCGGATCAGCAGCCCGACCAACGGGAGGACCAGGAACGCGAGCCCGAGCAGCGCCGGGAGCAGCAGGGCGACCGGGACCCGGTTCGCCCGCCGCCGACTCCGGCGCGGCACGGCCTTCACCGCTGCGGCCGCGCCGGGGCCGCCGCCGGGCCCGCCGTCCGGGCCGGTGCCGGCACCGCTGCCGGCACCGGGGGTGTGGCCGGGGGAGTCGTCGGGGCCACCGGCGGTGGTGCGGTCGCTCACGGTGCCTGGAAGCCCGCCGTGGTGAGCACCTGCTTGGCCTCGGACGACTGGACGTACGCGACGAAGGCGGCGGCGCCGTCCTTGTTCGGTGCCTTGGCCAGCGCGGCGATCGGGTAGTCGTTCACGGCCTTGTCGGCCTCGGGGAAGTCCACGCCGTCGATCTTCGCAGCATCGGCCTTCACGTCGGTCTTGTACACCAGCGAGGCGTCGACCTCGCCGAGTTCGACCTTGGTGAGCGCACCCTTGACGTCCTGTTCGAGGGTGACCGGGGTGAGGCTGACGTTGGCGGCCTTGAGCGCGGTCAGGGCCGCGGCGCCGCACGGCACCTCCTTCGCGCACAGCGCGACCTTCACCCCGGAGCCGGTGAGGTCGTTCAGACCCGCGACGTGCTTGGGGTTGCCCTTGGGCACGGCGATGGTGAGGGTGTTGTGCACGAAGGTCTTCGGGTCGCCGCTCGCGCCGCCCGCGTCGGTGACGGTCTTCATGGTGGCCGGGCTCGCGGCCGCGAACACGTCCGCCGGGGCGCCCGAGTTGATGCTGGTGGCGAGGGCGGAGCTGCCGCCGAAGTTGAAGGTGACCTTGGCGCCCGGGTTCGCGGCCTCGAACTTCTTGCCGAGGTCGGTGAAGGTCTCCTTCAGCGAGGCGGCGGCGAAGACGGTGATGGCGCCGGTCGCCTTCGGCACGCCGGCGCCGGTGGTCGCCGCCGCGCCCGTCGCGGCGGCCGGGGCCGCGGAGGAGGACGCCGCGTCGGAGGCCTTACCGCCGTCGCTGCCGCACGCGGTGGCCCCGAGGCTGAGAGCGAGGGCCGCGGCGGCGGCGACGGCGAGTCTGCGGGTGTTGGTCGTACGGGTGTCCATCGGTGCTGCCCCTCCAGGGTTCGCGCCGGAAGGGGCGCGGGGACCAGGCCGCAGCTGCGGCCATTACGGCGATCATAGTGCCGCAAATGCGAGCGATAAATCCTCTGTCGCTTTGCACAGGCAGGGTGCGGCGAGGGCCTGTTCCCGGCTGTGGGAAGGCTCAAACGTGCACGGACCGTGCCGGGGTCGCGGCGCGTCCGCGGGCGGCGTCGGCAGGGCCGAGGGGGCGGACGACGGGCAGGCGGGCGGGGGTGTCGGCCGGAAAATTGCGTCGCGCGGGATCGGCCGAGCGGACAGAGTGGTGCGAGCGGTCGGGGCGGGGCCGCGGGTCGCAACCCGTGTGCGCCACACACGCCACACATGCGCCGTATCCCGCCCGTATCTCGCATCCCGTATCCCGTATCCCGTATTGCGCACCACGCACACCACACACCGCCGGCCGGCGAACGGCCGGAACCGAAGAGGGGGAGGAGTCCGCCCATGTCCACATTGCGCGTCACCGCCGAGAAACTGGTCATCCTGGAGCACCCGAACGCCGATGCCCTGGAGCTCGCGCAGGTCGGTCTCTACCGGGCGGTGGTCGCCAAGGGCAGCTACCGGACCGGCGACTACGCCGTCTACATCCCCGAACAGGCCGTGCTCCCAGAGCAGTTGATCGGCGAGCTGGGCCTGACCGGCAAGCTGGCCGGCAGCCGGGCCGACCGGGTGCGGGCGGTTCGGCTGCGCGGTGAACTCTCCCAGGGCATCGTCTGCCGGCCCGGAGTCCTCGCCGACACCGACCTGGCGGCCGCCGCCGAGCGCGGCGAGGACTTCGCCGAACTCCTCGGGATCGTCAAGTGGCAGCCGCCGGTGCCGACGTCGATGAGCGGCGACGTGCTCAGCGCGCCGGACCTGCTGCCCTGGGTGGACATCGAGAACCTCAAGCGCTACCCCGACATCTTCGAGCCCGGCGAGCCGGTCGTGCTCACCGAGAAGCTGCACGGCAGCTGCTGCCTGGTGACGTACACCGCGGCCACCGGAGAGGTGCGGGTGTCGTCCAAGGGCATCGGCGCGCAGGGGCTCTCGCTGGTCGAGGACGAGCGCAACCTGTACTGGCGGGCGGTGCGCGCGCACGGCATCCCCGCGGTGGCGGCCCGCCTGGCCGAACGGCTCGGCGCCGAGCGGGTGGGCGTCTTCGGCGAGGTCTTCGGTACGGGGGTCCAGGACCTGACGTACGGGGCCTCCGGGCGCGCCGAGCTGCCCGGGTACGCCGCGTTCGACGTGTCGGCCGTGGTGGACGGGCGGATGGAGTGGTACTCCGCCGCCGAACTCCTCGAAGGCGAGCTGCCGTTGGTGCCCGAGCTGTGGCGCGGTCCGTTCGATCCCGAGGTCGTGCTGGGGCTGGCCCAGGGCAGGGAGACCGTCTCCGGACGGGAACTCCACCTGCGCGAGGGCGTGGTGGTCCGGCCGGTGACCGAGCGTTGGAGCATGGCGGTGGGCGGACGCGCGATCGCCAAGGTGGTCAGCGACGCCTACCTGACCCGTAAGGGCGGCACGGAGTACGAGTGACGCGACGGGGCGTCGGAGCGGGATCGGCGGGCGGGTGACGGCGAACAGATGACAGTGGACAGCTGACAGAGTTTGAAATCTGCTATCTGTTCGCTGTCATCTGTTATCTGTCACCTGTCACTTGTTCGTCGTCCGGCGCCGCAGACCGCCGCCTGAGCCCCGGGCCGACGCCCGGACGGGTGTGGTCGTCGGCCTTCCAGGCACACGACCTCTCCATTCGAACACGGCGACCGCGCTCTGCGGGCAGCTTTTCACATCTTCGGGTGGCTGATTCCGGCCCCTCGATAGCGTCCCACGCACCCCAGACCGGAAGCGCACGTGCGGCTGGCATATGACGGGCCGGCGGCCCACGTGGCCCCGCCGATCCGCCGCCGGCCGCCTGGAGTCCGCCCGGTCCGGGTTGCCCGGGCGCACCGCGAACCGCCCCCGGGTTCGACCGGTCGACCGGAGGTCCCGTGGGCACCCTCAACCATCTCGGCTTCGGCTGGCTGACGCCCGCCCTCTCGTACCTGATGGCCTGCGCCGGCGCCGCCCTCGGCCTGCGATGCACCCTGCGCGCACTCGCCGCGAGCGGCGCCGCCCGCCGGAACTGGCTGCTCGTCGCCGCCACCGCGATCGGCTCGGGCATCTGGACCATGCACTTCGTCGCCATGTTCGGATTCGCCGTCGACGGCACCGAGCTGCGCTACGACGTGCCGCTGACCGTGCTCAGCCTCGCCGTCGCCGTCCTGGTCACCGGTCTGGGCCTGGTGGTGGTCTGCTGCGGCGGTCACCGCGGCCCGGCCCTGCTGGCCGGGGGCTTCACCACCGGCATCGGCGTCTCCGCGATGCACTACCTCGGCATGGCGGCGGTCCGGATGCACGGCGGCCTGCGGTACGACGCCGGCACGGTCGCGATCTCGGTGCTCATCGCGATCGGCGCGGCCACCGCCGCCCTCTGGGCCGCCGTCACCATCCGCAACGTGTACGCGGCGGCCGCCGCCTCGCTGGCCATGGGCCTCGCCGTCACCTGCATGCACTACACCGGCATGGCCGCCGTGCACGCCCGGCTCGATCCGGCCCGGACCGGCCTGGGCGGAGCGAGCCCGATGGAGTTCGTCCTCCCGCTCGCCGTCGGGCTCGGCTCCTTCCTCTTCCTCGCCTCGGCCTTCGTCGCACTGTCGCCGCCCGCCCAGGACCGGGCCGGCGGCCACGACGAGGGTGAGCTGACGATCGAGGAGTTCCGCGTCGCCGCCGAGCACCCCGGTCCCGGGCCCCACCCCGGCCCCGGCCCCGGCGCCGGGCACCCGGGGGCCGGACGCCACGGGACCCGCGAGCGGCACGAACGCGCGGCCTGACACCCACCCGCCGTCGCCCGTCCGTTCCGGAGCCCCCGCCGGCCCCGATCGCACCGGTCCCCGCCGCCGGCCCTCCCCCTCCGTCGCCCCCTCCCCGCCCGAAAGGCGCTCCACCCATGCCTGAAGACCGCGGCGCCCCCGCCCGCCCGCCGCGTCCCGGCTCCGGGCGGCCCGGTTGCCGGGTGCGCGGCCCGCGCGGCCCGCGTGTGCTGCGCGACCTGCGGCCCAGGACCGTGCGCGCCCGGATCATCGCCCTGCTGATGGTCCCGGTGGTCTCCGTCCTCGCCCTGTGGGGGTTCGCCACCGTCACGACCGCCGAGGACGTCTGGCAGCTGCTCCGTCGGCGCGACACCCAGCGCACCCTGCTCACGCCGGTCGCCGCCACCGTGGCCGGTCTGCAGGCCGAACGGGCTGCCGCGGGGCAGCTGTTGGCCGCACCCGGCGCCGACCGGGCCGGCGCCCTGCAGGAGGCCGTGGCCGCCACCGACCGGGCGGTCGCCCCGCTCTTCCCCGATCAGGGTCGCCCCGATCAGCGTCACCAAGAACAGGGTCGCGCCGATTCGGGCCGCCCCGTCACGGCCGACGCCGGCACGGCCCGCCCCGGTTCCGGCTACAACCGGGCCGACGCGCAAGGCCTCGGTACGGACGCCGCGACCAGGCTGGACGCCCTCGGCGCCGCCCTCGGTGCGCTGCCCGGGCTGCGTGACCGGGTGTCGGCCAGAAGCGCCGACTGGTCCGAGGTGTACGCGGTGTACGGCGCCGCGGTGGACCGGGCACTGGCCGTCGCCGGCGCGCTCACCCCGGCGCCGGAGCGGCGGGCCGGCGCCGTCGCCCGCGTGCTGCCGGAGCTCGCCCGCTCCCGTGAACTCCTCTCCCGGGAGGACGCGTTGCTGCGCGCCGCCCAGCTCTCCGGAGCGCTCACCGCGGACCAGCTGCGCGAGTTCTCCGGCGTGGCCTCCGCCCGGCGGCAGTTCGAGCAGGCCCTCGTCGCCGACCTCCCCGGGGCCGATCTGCCCGGCGCCGACCCGGCGGGGACCGGTCCGGGCGCCGTGGGCCGGGCGGCACTGCTCGCCGTCACCGGAGGCCAGGACCAGCGGGATCTGGCCGACTACGAGGAACGGGTCCGTGCGGCCGGCGACCCGAAGGCGGCGCTCGCCGCGGTGGCGCCCGACCGCTGGGCCCTGGCCGCCGGCAACCTCACCCGTGACCTGCGCACCGTCGAGGACCGGGCGGGCCGGATCGCCGCCGAGGGACAGGATCCCTACACCTCGGGCCTGTTCACCCCGGCCGGGGCGGCCGTGCTGCTCGGTCTGCTCGGGCTGATCGCCTCGCTGGTGATCTCGGTGCGGATCGGGCGGAGCCTGGTCACCGAGCTGATCGGTCTGCGCGACTCGGCTCTCGACCTGGCGGGCCGCAGACTCCCGGCCACGATGCGGCGGCTGCGGGCCGGGGAACCGGTCGACGTCGAGGCCGAGGTGCCGGAGCCGGCGGGCGGCGGAGACGAGATCGGCCAGGTGCACCGGGCGCTCGGGACGGTCCGGCGGGCGGCCGTCACCGCGGCGGTGGAGCGGGCCGAGGTGCTCTCCGGAGTGTCCGGGGTGTTCGTCAACCTGGCGCGGCGCAGCCAGGTCCTGGTGCACCGCCAACTCACCCTGCTGGACGCGATGGAGCGCCGCACCGAGGACCCGTCCGAGCTCGCCGACCTGTTCCGGCTGGACCACCTCACCACCCGGATGCGCCGGCACGCCGAGGGCCTGATCATCCTCTCCGGGGCCGCCCCCGGCCGGGCCTGGCGCCGACCCGTCCCGCTGCTGGACGTGGTGCGCGCAGCCGTGTCGGAGGTCGAGGAGTACGCCCGGATCCAGCTGCACTCGCTGCCGCCCGCCGCCGTCAGCGGTGCGGCCGTCGCCGACCTCACCCACCTGGTGGCCGAGCTGGTGGAGAACGCCACCGGGTTCTCGCCGCCACGCACCCGGGTCCACGTCCGGGGCGAACTGGTCGGCAACGGCTACGCGTTGGAGATCGAGGACCGCGGCCTGGGCATGGGCCGGGCGGCCCTCGCCGCGGCCAACCGGCGGCTCGCGGCCGTGGAGCAGAGCGACCTCTTCGACAGCGATCGGCTCGGCCTGTTCGTGGTCAGCCGGCTCGCCCGGCGGCACGGCGTCCGGGTCTCGCTGGTGACCTCCGCCTACGGCGGTACCACCGCCGTCGTCCTGTTGCCCGCCGTGCTGCTGGCCGATGGCGCGGAGGGCGGGCGGCAGGTCCAGGAGTCCGAGCCGGTACCGGAGTTGGACGTCGTTCCGGTGGACGAGGGGCGCGCGCACACGGACCGGCCGGTCAGGGCGCGTCCGGGCGCGGCCTTCACCCTGGACGACGGGCTGCTGGACGGCCTGCCGGAGGGGGAGCCGGGCGGCCGGCCGCTGTCCCCGGCCGGGGACGAGCTTCCGGCGGCGGGTGGGCCGTCGCCGGAGGGTGGGGCGCTGCTGCCGTTCGGCTCCCGGGGCGGCGACCCCGGGCCGGCGCGCCGCACCCCCGCCCGGGCCTCCGCTGCCCGGGCGGGCGGACCGGCTGCGGGCGGGGAGCCCGGTCTCGCCTCCGGCCCGCAGCCCGGCCCGCAGCCCGGCCCGCAGCCTGGTCCGCGGTCTGGCCCGCAGCCCGGCCCGCAGCCCGGTCCTCCGCGGCCGGTGACCGGGCGGAGTGGCGCGGTCCTCGGGCCGTGGCCGGGTGGACAGCAGGCCCGACGAGTGGACGACGGGGGCCGCAGGGACGACGGGGACGACGGGGGCTACGGGGACGAGGAGTTGCCGCGCCGCGTCCGACAGGCGAGCCTCGCCCCGCAGCTGCGCGAGGCCCCGTCCGGTGCGGCCGCGCGCGGTGGCCGTACCACGGCCGGGTCGACGTCCGGGGAGCGGAGCCCGGAGGCGCAGGGCGCCGCGATGTCCGCGTTCCGGGCCGGATGGACGCGCGGCACGGGCTCGTTCGGGAGTTCGGGTACGGCCGGGCGCTCGGTTTCGGACGCTGACCCCGACTCCGGCCCGGACTCTGCCTCCGATACCGGCCCCGATACCGGCCCCGGCTCGGACCCCGGAGACGTCGGCGATCCCGGTGGCGGCCGCCCGCTGCGCCTGTCCAGACCCGAAGGGGACCGGTCGTGACCGGTACCGACCACCCTGCGGCGGTCTACAGGCGGCTCCTCGACGAGCCGGTCCGGCGCGCCCCCGCGTTCCGCTGCGCGGTCCGGCCCACCGCGACCACGCCGCCGTGCGCGACGGGCGGTCGGTGAGCACCGTGGCCCGCCCCCACCGGCCCCCGCAGCAGGCGCCGTCGCCACAGCAGGAACCAGCGCCACAGCAGGAACCAGCACCACAGCCGCATCCGCCGACACCACAGGAGCCACCGCCACAGCAGGCGCCCGCGCAGGACTGCGGCGCCGGGGCGGTGGCCCCGGGGCCCCACCCCCGCAACCCCCTCGCCGCCGCCCACCACGCCCGGTGGTTCGACCGCGACGCCGGCCCGCTGGTCCGTCCGTACACCGTGACGGGCGGCCGGACCGCCGCCGGCGGCCGTCGCCTCGACCTGATCGCCCTGGTGGTGAGCGAACCGCTGGCCCTCGGGGAGCTCGCGGGCCCCGGTGACTTCGGGGATCCGCCCGCGCTGCAGGTCGGTCCCGAGCAGGCGAGGATCCTCGCCCTGTGCCGGGGGACGCCACTGTCCGTGGCCGAGCTGGCCACCGAGCTCGACCTGCCGGCGGGCGTCGTGCGGGTGCTGCTCGGCGACCTGCAGGCGGCCGGACTCATCCGGGTACGCCACCCCGTTCTGCCCGCCCTGCTCCCCGACGAGCGCATCCTCCAGGAGGTCGTCCATGGACTTCACGCACTCTGACCACCCGCCCGTACCGCTGCGGCGCTCCGGACCGACCGGGCGGTCCGGACCGGCAGAGCCGACCGGGCGGTCCGGACCGGCAGAGCCGACCGGGCGGTCCGGTCGGTCCGGGCCGTCCGGACCCGACGACGGTGCCCTCGCGCTCAAGATCCTGGTGGCCGGCGGCTTCGGGGCGGGCAAGACGACGCTGGTCGGAGCGGTCAGCGAGATCCGCCCGCTCTGCACCGAGGAGCGCCTGACCGAGGCCGGCCGGGAGGTGGACGACCTCGGCGGCGTGGAGCGCAAGACCACCACGACGGTGGCGATGGACTTCGGACGGATCACCATCCGCCAGGGCCTGTCCGTCTACCTGTTCGGCACCCCGGGGCAGGACCGGTTCTGGTTCGTCTGGGACGAGTTGGCGCGCGGAGCCCTTGGTGCCGTCGTGCTCGCCGACACCCGCCGACTGACCGACTGCTTCCCCGCGGTGGACTTCTTCGAGCTCCGCGGCATCCCCTTCGTCGTCGCGGTGAACCGTTTCGCCGGGACGCGCGAGTACGGCCCCGACGAGGTCGCCCGCGCGCTGGACCTGGACCCGGGCACGCCGGTGGTCCTGTGCGACGCGCGGCTGCGGGCCTCGGGCAAGGAGGTCCTGGTCGGCCTGGTCGAGCACGCCGGCCGGGTGCACGCGGCCCGGCTGCTCGCCGACGCCGCACCCGTGCGCTGACGGCCGGACCCGGCCGGTGCGGAGCCGGCCCCGGCCGGCTCCGCGGCCTCAGCCCCGGGTCTGGAACACGATCCTGGTCCAGCTGGAGCCCGGGCAGTTGCCCCAGACGTCCCAGGCCTGCGGTCGCGCGCCGATCCACAGGCCGGTGGTGTGGGAGCCGTCGGCGCAGTAGGTGACGGTGCGCAACTGGCCCGAGTAGACGTTGCAGCGGCCCTCCCAGCGCCAGCCGTAGTCCGCGGTGATGACGCAGCGGTAGGAGGCGGCGGTGACCCCGGGCGAGGTGGCGAGGGCCTCCGTCGTGAGGGTCCGGTCCGCGGTGGTCGCGGTGGTCGCGGTGGTCGCGGTGGTTGCCGTGGTGCCGGTGGGCACGGCGGTGGCGGACAGGGTGCCGGCGGTCAGGGCGGTGGCGGGCGGGGCGGTGGTGCCGAGCACCCCGAGGACCGCCGCGGCGGCCGTCCCGAACACGGCGGTCTTCCTGGCGATGCAGCCTCGCATGGCGGTTCTCCTCGCTCGAAGGTTCCGATCGGGTGTGCGTCTCCGGCCGTCGGGGGCGGCGGCGAGCGTCAACTCCGCTGCCCCGGACGGTCGATGACGTATTGCACACGAATGACTGCGGACGGTGAAACGACGACCTATGATGTGATGCGGGTCACAGGGATTCCCCGATGGTCGCGACCGGGCCCGCCGGGGCGTTCGGGGTGCCGATTTCCGGGGAGAGCGGCATGGCGGATTGCAGCGGTCGGCGGAGCGGTGGGTGTGGCAAGGATTTCGGTCCGGGGCCGGCCGATCGCCGGTCGGCCGATTTCGACCGGGTGTTCACCGCTCTGCTCCCCAGGCTCCAGCAGGCGGCCGTGTCGCTCACCGGCAGCCCGTCGACGGCGGGGGACGTGCTGCACGACGCGTACCTGCGGATCGCGCGGCGGCCGGAGCGGTTCCTCGACCACCCCCAGCCGTACGCCTACGTGTTCACCACGATGGCGAACATCCTGCGCGACCAGTGGCGTCGCGAACGTCGGCGGGCGGTGCTGCCGGGGCCCGTCGAGGTCGTCGAGCTCCGGTGCGAGGGGGCGGCGGCCGGTTCGCCGGTCGGCGGGGTTGCGGAGCTCCAGGCGCGCTGGGAGGTGCTCCGGCTGCTGGGCTGCCTGACCGCCAAGCAGGCCCGGGTGGTGGCCCTGGTGGACCTCGACGGCTACACCGTCGACGAGGCCGCCGAGCTGCTGGGCCTGCACCGCAGCACGCTTGCCGTCACCCGGCGCCGTGCGCACGGGCGGCTGCGCGCCGCCGTCGAACGCGAACGCGAACGCGAGCGGGAACGCGAGCGGGGCGGCGAGGGTGAGGGCAGGGGCGAGTCGGGGGCCGGTCGCGGGCGGGAGTCCGGACGGGTGCCCGGCCAGGTGCCCGCGCGGGATCCGGGGAGGGAGCGCGGCTGCGGCCGGGACGGCGGCCGGGGGTGCACCCGGGAGCGGCGCCGCGGGTAGCGGCGACCGGGGTGCGGGCGGCCCCCGACGCACCGGGCTGACGGGATGTCAGCTGATGTGCGACCCCGGCCCGTACGCTGAAAATCGTGATCACGTACGAGGACCACCGCCTGCGCGCCCTGGCCGACGACGGCCGCTGGCCCGAACTGTTGGCCGCCTACCGGCAAGGCCGGGCGGCCGCCGTGGAGCGGGCCGGGGAGGAGTCCGCGGCGGCGCTGACGGCGCCGCTCGGCCACCTGATCGCCTACTCGGCGCCGCCGGAGCTGGCCGTCCGGCTGTTCGACCGGGAGGGCGGCCCGGGGACCGTCGCCGGGGTCGTCGACCACGACGCCGGCCCGATCTGGGAGGTGCTGGCGACCCGGCACTCCTGGCTGCGACTGGCCCCGCTGCTGAGCCCGGCGCCGGTGCGCCGCCTGGTCGCCCAGACCCGGGTGCTGCTCGGCGAGGACCTCTCCTACGGGGCCGAGCCCGATCCGGAGGGCGTGCCGCTGCGGCTGGAGCCGTGGGAGAACGCCGGGTGGGAGGAGGGTGCGCGGGTGCGCGAGTACCTGCCGTGCGGGGGCGCGCGCAGCGCCCTGCTGACCCTGCCGGCCAGCCGGGAGGGGCTGGCCGAGGTGCTGCTGCCGCCACCGGGCGTACGCCTGGGCGGGCAGCGGGCCACCCGGGCGCTGGCCGCGCTGGCGGACTGGGCGGAGGTGGTCTGCGTCCGCGGACCGGCCCCGCAGGCGGCGGCCCAGCTGGCCCGTACGGCGAGGGTCACCGGCGGCTACCTGCCCTTCGCGCTGGCCTATCCGGCACTGGTGCAGGCCGCCGCGGCGGGCCGGGAGCGCGGTTCGGCGCACGGCCGGCTGGCGCTGTGGCGGGCCCTGGCCGCGATGGCGGGGGTGGACGGCCTGGACGGTCCGGAGCGGGTGGAGGTCGACGCGTTGGTGGCCCGGATGCGCTGCTTCGTCTGGCTGGAGCCGGCGGCGGGGCTGCGCCATCTGCACGTCGCGCTGGAGGACCCGGCCTGTGGTCTGGCCTGGGCGGTGAGCGGCTCGGAGGACCTCTGACCGAGGCCGTGGGCGGGATCACCGGAGGTCCGGCCCGGAGGGCGGACGGCTCGGGACGGCGGGGCTGCTCGGAAGTGCGGACGGCTCGGGGAGCACGGGCGGCCCCGGGAGGGTGGACGGTCCGGCCCGGAAGGCCACTGGCCCGGGCGGCGGGCGGGTCGCCGTCCGGGCCAGTGGCCCGCGGTGATCGCGGGACCCCCGGTCCGGCGCCGTTTTCCGGGGGAGGTGGTGGCGCCGGACCGGGGGAGTGTGGGGAGCGGCGGAGCGCTCAGGCGGCCGTGGCCGCGCCGTTCTGGGCGGGGACGGTCTCCGGGGAGTCGGTTCCCGCCGCCGCCGGGGTGGCCGCCGACGTCCCGGCCGGGGCGCCGTGCGTGCCGTGCGGCGCGCCGTGCGACCCGGTGTCCGGCCCGCCGTGCGTGTCGACGAGGGTCTGCTCGTCGAAGGGCAGCTCGCCGGCGAGCACCCGGCGGGCGCGCCCGGCGTCGAGTTCACCGGTCCACTGGCCGATCAGCACGGTGGCGACGGCGTTGCCCGCGAAGTTGGTGAGGGCTCGGGCCTCGGACATGAAGCGGTCGATGCCGACGATCAGGCCGACGCCGTCCACCAGCGCGGGCTTGTGGGACTGCAGTCCGCCCGCCAGGGTGGCCAGTCCGGCGCCGGTGACCCCGGCCGCGCCCTTGCTCGCGATCACCATGAAGACCAGCAGCGAGAGCTGCTCGCCGATCGACATCGGCTTGTCCATCGCCTCGGAGATGAAGATCGACGCCATGGTCAGGTAGATCGCGGTGCCGTCGAGGTTGAAGCTGTAGCCGGTCGGGACGGTGATGCCGACGACCGGGCGGCTCACGCCCAGGTGCTCCATCTTGGCGATCAGGCGGGGCAGCGCGCTCTCGGAGGAGGAGGTGGAGAGGATCAGCAGGAACTCACGGCCGAGGTAGCGCAGCAGCGCGAACACGTTGACCCCGGCGACCAGGCGCAGCAGCGTGCCCAGCACCACGACGACGAACAGGACGCAGGTCGCGTAGAAGCCGATCATGATGACGGCGAGGCTCTTCAGGGCGGCGGTCCCGGTCGCCCCGACGACGGCGGCCATCGCCCCGAAGGCGCCGATCGGCGCCACCCACATGATCATCGACATGACCCGGAAGACCAGGCGCTGCAGGTGCTCGATCCCCCGCAGCACGGGGGCGCCGACCGGGCCCATGGCCTGCAGGGCGAAGCCGGCCAGCAGCGCGACCAGCAGCGTCTGCAGCACCTTGCCCTCGGTGAGCGCCGAGAACATCGTGGTGGGGATCATGCCGAGCAGGAAGTCGGCGGTCGACTGGGCCCCGCCGGCGGCGGCCTGGGCGTGGCCGGACTTGGCGAGCGCGGCGGTCAGGTGCAGACCGCCGCCGGGCTCCAGCAGGTTGCCGACGGCCAGGCCGATGGCCAGGGCGACGGTCGACATGGCGAGGAAGTAGCCGAGGGCGAGGCCGCCGACCTTGCCGACCTTGGCGGCCTTGGTCACCGAGCCGATGCCCAGCACGATGGTGCAGAAGATCACCGGGCTGATCATCATCTTGATCAGATTGACGAAGCCGGTGCCGACCGGCTTCAGCTCCACGGCGAAACCGGGGGCCGCGAGCCCGACCACCACGCCCGCGACCACGGCGGCGATCACGGCGAGGTAGAGGTAGTGCGTCCTGTCCCGGCGTCTGGATCCCCCCGCCGGTGCGGCTGCATCGATCGACATCTGCGGCTCCTTCGCCCTGCGGTCCTGGCGGCCCCGGGTGGTGGGCCGCTCCGACTATCGGGCCCGGCCGTGACGGAGGTCACGTTTGCGTTCATAGAGTTCACGGCGGACGGGTGCGACGGGCCCCCTGACGGCCGTCGGGGCGTGGTGCACACTGGCAGGCATGTCCGTGCGCACCGCCCCCGCCCCCGCGCGGCGGCGAGTCCTCCCGCCCCGTCCCGGCCCCCGCCTCCCGCGCCGACCGGTGCGCAGCCTGGCCGGTCAGCTCTTCGTCGTCCAGGTGGTCATCGTCGCCGCCGTGGTGGCCGGTGGTGCGGTGCTCGCCTACCTGTTCACCGCCGGGCGCACCGAGGACGCGGCCCGCCGCCAGGTCACCGCCGTCGCCCACGCCGTGGCCGACACGCCGTCGGTGCGCGCCGCCGTCACCCAGCCCGACCCGACCGCGCTGCTCCAGCCCTACGTCGAGCAGGTCCGGGTGGACACCGGGGTCTCCTTCATCACCGTGATGGACACCGGCGGGGTGCGCTGGACCCACCCGCTGCCCGACCAGATCGGCAAGCGCTTCCTCGGCCACATCGACTGGGCGCTCGCGGGGCAGACCCGCAGCGAGACCTACACCGGCACGCTCGGCCCGTCCGTCCGGGTCGTCACCCCGGTGCTGGACGACCGGCACCGGGTGATCGCGCTGGTCAGCGCGGGCCTCACGGTGGAGTCCATCTCCGCGCAGCTGAGCGGCCCGCTGCTCGCCCTGGTCGGGGTGGCGGTCGCCGCGCTGGCGCTGGGCGGCGCCGGCACCTATCTGGCCAACTCCCGGCTGCGCAGGCACACCCACGGCATGGGACCGGCCGAGCTCAGCCACCTCTACGAGTACCACCAGGCCACCCTGCACTCGGTGCGCGAGGGGCTGGTGCTGCTCGACCGCGCGCACCGGGTGGTGCTCTGCAACGACGCCGCCCGCGACCTGCTCGGGCTGGCCGGAGCCGTGGACGGCCGGCCGGTGGCGGACCTGGGGCTGCCGCAGGCGCTCGTCGACGCCGTCCTCGGGGACGAACCGGTGCGGGACGAGGTGCACCTGACCGCCGAGCGGGTGGTGGTGCTCAACACCTCCACCATCGGCACCGGCCTCGGCCGCGTGGTGACCCTGCGCGACCACACCGAACTGCAGTCCCTCAGTGGCGAGTTGGATTCCGTCCGCGGATTCACCGAAGCGCTCGGGGCGCAGGCGCACGAGGCCGCCAACCGGCTGCACGCCGTCGTCTCCCTGGTCGAACTCGGCCGCCACGAACAGGCGGTGGAGTTCGCCACCGCCGAACTCGCGCTCGCCCAGCAGCTCACCGACCGGGTCGTCGCGGCCGTCGGCGAACCGGTGCTGGCCGCGCTGCTGCTCGGCAAGGCCGCCCAGGCGGCCGAGCGGGGCGTCGAGTTGACCCTCACCGGGGACAGCCGGATCGACGACGGGGTGATCCCGCCCGGGCTCTCCCCGCGGGACCTGATCACCGTCCTCGGCAACCTGATCGACAACGCCGTGGACGCCGCCATCGCCGGCGCGGCCCGGAGTCCGGTGCCGCCGGAGGTCACCGTCACCGCACGGATCGACGGTGCGGCTGCGGACGGTGCCGCACCGGGCCCGGGCGCGGGAGTGGACGGTGCCGGCCTGGGCGCGGACGGTGCCGGCGTGGGAGTGGACGGTGCGGATGCGGGCCCGGGGCCGGGTGCGGACGGGCACCTGCTGCTGCGGGTCGCCGACACCGGTGCGGGGATCGACCCGTCCGCCGTCGAGGACGTGTTCCGCCGCGGCTGGAGCACCAAGCAGGACGGCCACGGTCACGGCCTCGGGCTGGCGCTGGTCGCCCAGGCCGCCCGGCGCAACGGCGGCACGGTCGAGGTCGGCCGGGACCGCGGCGCGGTGCTCACCGTCCGGCTGCCGCTCGCCGGGCCGGCCCGCGCGCGACGGCAGGACGGTCCGGCCCGCCCGGGCGCCGGGCGGGAGCGGGAAGCGGTGCCGTCCCCGTGAGCGCGACCGCACCCCCGCCGGGGATCTCCGTGCTGGTCGTCGAGGACGACCCGGTGGCCGCCGCCGCGCACACCCTCTACGTGGAGCGCGAACCGGGCTTCCGCGCCGCCGGCACCGTCCACAGCTGCGCCGACGCGCTGCGCTTCCTGGACCGCGCCCGGAGCGCCGGGACGCCCGTCGACCTCACGCTGCTCGACCTCTACCTGCCGGACGGCCACGGCCTCCAGCTCTGCCGGACGCTGCGCGCTGCCGGCCACACCACCGACGTCATCGCGGTGACCTCGGCCCGGGACCTCGCGATGGTCCGCCAGGCGGTGTCCGCTGGCGTCGTCCAGTACCTGCTGAAGCCGTTCGGCGCCGCCGCCCTGCACGACCGCCTGGAGCGCTACGCCCGGTACCGCGACAGCCTCGGGCGCACCGGCGAGGCGACCGGGCAGGACGAGGTCGACCAGGCGTTCGCGCTGCTCCGCACGCCGGAGCGGAACAGCCTGCCGAAGGGGCTGAGCGCGCCCACCCTGGACGCCGTCGCCTCGGTGCTGCGCGAGGCGGCGACGGGGCTGTCCGCGGCCGCGGCGGGCGCCGCCGCCGGGGTCTCCCGGATCACCGCGCGCCGCTACCTCGAGCACCTGGTCGACACCGGGCGGGCGGTGCGGGAGCCGCAGTACGGCAACGTCGGCCGGCCGGAGCTCTGCTACCGCTGGAAGGGGCGGGCGTGACCTTTCGGCGCGCCGCTCGTTGGCAGGACCGGGGGAAGTTCACCCACTCGGGTGGTTCTGGGCACCCGGGGGCATCCCTCCAGGTCAGGGGCGATAAAGTTAGGCTTACCTAACTTCCTCTGGGGGTCCGCTTTGTCGCTCGCCGCCGTTCCCGCCCAGGCCCAGGCCACCACCGCGACACAGGGCCGGTCCCCGTCCTTGGGTGAGGCCGTCCTGCGCCGTCAGCGCGTGCGCGAGTCCGCCGCCCGGACGTACGCCCGGTCCTTCCCCATCGTCCCGGTGCGCGCCAACGGCATGACCGTCGAGGGCGCCGACGGGCGACGCTACCTGGACTGCCTCTCCGGTGCCGGGACGCTGGCCCTGGGGCACAACCACCCGGTGGTCCTGGAGGCGATCCGCCGCACCCTCGACAGCGGCGCCCCGCTGCACCTGCTCGACCTCGCCACCGCCGAGAAGGACGACTTCACCACCGCGCTGTTCGAGAGCCTGCCCGCCGAGTTCGCCGCCCGCGCCCGGATCCACTTCTGCGGGCCCGCGGGGACGGACGCCGTCGAGGCGGCACTCAAGCTGATGCAGACCGCCACCGGCCGCGCCGGCGCGCTCGCCTTCACCGGCGGCTACCACGGCATGACCGCGGGGGCCCTCGCGCTCACCGGCAACGTCGCCGTCAAGGAGCCGCTGCCGAGCGGTGGCGAGGTGGTCCGGCTGCCCTACCCGTACGGCTACCGCTGCCCGTTCGGCGTCGGCGGCGAGGCGGGCGCCGACCTCGCCGCGACCTACGTCGAGCGGCTGCTGGACGACCCCTCTGGCGGGGTCGTGCCCCCTGCCGCGATGGTTCTGGAGGCCGTCCAGGGCGAGGGCGGCGTCGTCCCGGCGCCCGACGGCTGGCTGCGCGCGATGCGCCAGATCACCGCCGAGCGCGGCATCCCGCTGATCGTCGACGAGGTGCAGACCGGCGTCGGCCGCACCGGCGCGATGTGGGCCGTCGAGCACAGCGGCGTCGTCCCGGACGCCATGGTGCTCTCCAAGGCGATCGGCGGCAGCCTGCCGCTCGCCGTCGTCGTCTACCGCGAGGACTACGACGGCTGGCGGCCCGGCGCGCACACCGGCACCTTCCGCGGCAACACCCTCGCCATGGCCGCCGGCGCCGCCACCCTGCGGTACGTCACCGCGCACGGGCTGGCCGAGCGTGCGGCCCTCGTCGGCGAACGGATGACCGGCCGACTGCGCGACCTCGCCGGCGAACTGCCGGTGATCGGCGACGTGCGCGGGCGCGGCCTGATGATCGGCGTCGAGCTCGTCGACCCGAGCGGAGCGCCGGACGCCTGCGGAGCCCACCCCGCCGACCCGGCGTTCGCCGTCCGGGTCCGGGAGGCCTGCCTGGAGCGCGGCCTGATCGTGGAACTCGGCGGCCGGCACGACGCGGTGCTGCGGCTGCTCCCGCCGCTCACCATCACGGACGAGCAGGCCGCCGCGGTCCTCGACCGGCTCGCCGACGCCATCGCGTCGGCGTCGGCCGCGTCCGCCGGGTCGGCCGTCTCAGTCGGGTCCGCCAGATCGGCCGGGTCGGCCGGGAGCGGGCAGGGGCGTGGGGCCGGGTCGGCCGCCGAGGTCCGGGGCGCCGAGTGACCGCCGGGCCCGGGACGGGCTCCGGTTCCGGGGCTGACTCCGGTTCGGGCTCCGGGGCTGACTCCGGCCCCGGCTCTGGCCCTGGCCCTGGCCCCGGCCCCGGAGAAGACGCGGGCTCCGGTGGGGCCGCGGGTTCGGCGCCGGGTGGGGGCTCCGGGCCGGGCGGCGGCGGAAGTCCCGGCGACCTGCCCGAACTGCCGGACGATCCGGACCCGTTGGACGCCCTCGCCGGCGGCGCCGGCGGGCCCGGCGCGCTCGGGCCGCTGCTGGCCACCGTCCTCGACGCGCTCGACGAGGGCATCGCCCGGCGCGGCGGTCCACTGCCCGCGGGCAGCCCCGCCGAGATCGGCGCCCTGGTCGCCGACGCGCTGGCGGGCGCCTCCGGCCCCGACGCCCTCGCCCGGCTCACCGAACTCCTCGCCTACGGCGCCGCCGATCCCGCCGACCCGGCCTGTGCGGCCCACCTGCACTGCCCCCCGCTCGCGGTGGCCGCCGCCGCCGACCTCGCGGTCAGCGCCCTCAACCCCTCCCAGGACTCCTGGGACCAGGCCCCCGCCGCCACCGCGATGGAGACCGCCCTGCTCGCGGAGCTCGCGGCCCTGGTCGGCTACGACCCGGCCCGCTCCGCGGGCGTCCTCACCTCCGGCGGCACCGAGTCCAACCTGATGGGACTGATGCTGGCGCGTGACCAGAAGCTCGACGGCATCGTCGAGTTGGACGGCATCCCGGACGGCGTCCGGCCGTGCATCGTGGCCTCCGAGACCGCACACTTCTCCGTCCAGCGCGCCGCGGCCCTGCTCGGCCTCGGCGAGCGAGCCGTCGCCACCGTCCCGGTCGACCGCCAACTGCGGATGGGGGCAGCGGAGTTGGAGCGCGTCCTGGCCGAGGTCAGCTGGTCCGGGCGCACCCCGATCGCCGTCGTGGCGACGGCCGGCACCACCGACACCGGCGGCATCGACCCGCTGCACGCCGCCGCCGACCTCGCCGGCCGCTACGGCGCCTGGCTGCACGTCGACGCCGCGTACGGCGGCGGCGCCCTGCTCTCCGACCGACTCGCCCCGCTCCTCGACGGCATCGAGCGCGCCGACTCCGTCTCCCTCGACTGGCACAAGCTCGGCTGGCAGCCCGCCGCCGCCGGCGTCTTCCTGGTCCGGCGGACCGAGACCTACGTCTCGCTCGCCCGCCGCGCGGAGTACCTCAACCCCGTCGACGACGAGCAGGCCGGCTACCCCAGCCTGCTGGGCCGCTCGCTGCGCACCACCCGGCGGGCCGACGCCTTCAAGCTCGCCGTCACCCTGCGCACCCTCGGCCGCGACGGGCTCGGCCGGCTCGTGGACGCCTGCCACGAGCTGGCCCTGGTCGCGGCCGAGGCGGTCCGCGCCGAGCCGTCGCTCGAACTCCACGCCGAACCCGTGCTGACCGCCCTGCTGTTCCGCTACCGGCCGCCGGGGTCGGCGGACGAGGCGGTCCTCGACGAGGTCAACGGGAGGCTGCGGCGCCTGCTGCTGCGCTCCGGGCGGGCCGTGGTCGGGCGGACCGAGCTGCCCGGCGGCGGGCCGGGCCGGGTGCGGCTCAAGCTCACCCTGCTCAACCCGCACACCACGCCGGGGGAGGTGCGCGCACTGCTGCGCGAGGTGGTGGTGGCCGGCCGGCGGGCCTCGGGGGACCGGTCCGGCTAGCCGGTCCGTTCGTACGGCGTCGTTCTCCTTTCGATTCCAAAACAAATGCCTTCTCCGGCGCCGATGTTGGAGGAAGCGACACTGGTGTGAGAGGGTGCCGGGGCGATATTCAACCGCTCCCGGAATGCGTCCGTGGACATACCTTCGCGAGGGCGTACAGGCTGTTTCCGGCCGCCCGGTGATCACATTTCGCCAACCCCCGGGCAGGGCTTGCGGAGATCCCGAACAGCGGCGGTAACTTCATGTGGTCGCAGCCCCACCTTGCGCACACGGCACCCCGGGGTAGGCCGCCTGACCAGGTGCGAGCCGTGATCCTCGATGAGCGGAACCTGACATCCGGGTGAACTCCGCCTACCCGCCGTGCACTTCTGTGAATCCCGGTAAATCCACGTGAACACCGTCCAGTGACCAATGCTGCGAAGCGGAGCCAAAGGCATGCGCGAAACCCTCCCGGACGAGATCCCGATACGCCCGACGGCCGACGTGTCGGCCGGCTACGAGGCACTGCCGTACTCCCGCCGCTGCCGGGAGATCTGGCGGCGCGGGGAGCACCTGCTCATCGGCGTCAGCCCGGGGAACAGCTATTTCAGTCACCGCCGGATCGCCGAACTCGTCGGGTGGGGGAGCGGGTTCTTCGAGCGCATCGACATCGTCTACGCGGACCTCCACGTGGCGACCCAGTTCGAGACCTTCGGCTACACGCCGGAACACGCCCGGCGGCGCGCCGGCAAGGAGGTCAAGGCCACCGCCCGCCGGATCGAACGCGGGGTGGAGGAGTCCGGCCGCCCCTGCCCCGTCCGGGTGCACGCCCTCTCCGAGTTCACCGGCGACGACCACTACCGCCGCCTGCACCGGCAGGCCGTCGAGGCGCTGCAGACCGATCCGGCGTACCGGACCGCCGCCGAGAACATGGCGCGCGGATTCCTGGCCGCCCGGCTGGACGAGGGGCTGGCGCCCAGCGAGGCGCAACTCGCGGCCGGCGTCCGGTACATCACGGCCGAGCTGCCGTTCTTCCTGGACACCCCGGCGCTGCTCGGGGTGACCACCTCGGTCAGCTGCTACCACCTGCAGCTCCCGCTCACCCACGTGCTGTTCGGGCGTGACGAGGGTCTGCGGGCGGCGCCCGGCCAGGCCTACGCGGTGGTCCGCCCGGCCGCCGTGCCGTCCGTACCGCCGCTGCCCTCCCTGCCCGCCCGCGCCGCCTGACCGCCGCCGGCCCGATCGCCAGCGTCTGACCGCCGCCGGCCCGATCGCCGCCGCCCGCCCGCTGTCACCCCACCGCCGCCGGCCGTTCCGCCTGCCGCCCGTGCTGCTTGCCGCCCGCGCCCGGCCGCCGATCCGCCCGAGGAGCCACCACCGTGACCGACCTGCTGACGACCGACCCGACCGTCTTCCCGCTCCCCAGGAGGGGGGACGTCCTGCCCGAGGAGGCCACCCGCCTGCGCGAGGAACGCCCGATCGCCGGCATCCGCACCCTCACCGGCGACCCGGCCTGGCTGGTGAGCAGCTACGCGCTCGCCAAGCAGGTGCTCGAGGACGAACGGTTCAGCCTCAAGGACACCGCCAACCCCGGTGTGCCGCGCCAGTACGCGCTGACCATCCCGCCCGAGGTGGTCAACAACATGGGCAACATCAACAGCTCCGGGCTGCGCAACGCCGTCATGAAGACCCTCTCACCGCGCGCCGACCGGGAGCTCGACGGCTGGCTCCAGGCCGAGGCCCACCGGCTGATCGACGACCTGCTGGCCCAGGGCGCGCCCGGCGAACTGCGCGACGGCTTCACCGAGCCCTACTCCGCCGCCCTGCACTGCCGGCTGCTCGGCATCCCGTCGGACGACTGGCGGCGGCTGATGGCCGGCATCGACGTCGCCTTCCTCACCAGCCCGGTGCCCTTCGCGGGTTCGGCGCCCAACTGGTACAAGGACCTCGGCTACATGCTCGGGCGGCTCAACGCCGACCCGGCGCCGGTCGACGGCCTGCTCGGCCGGTTCGTCGAGCTGCGCCGCTCCCCGGACGTCTCCGACCGGGTGAGCGACGAACTGCTCGCCACCGTCGCGCTGTCACTGTTCGGGGCGGGCGCCGTGTCCACCTCCTCGTTCCTGCTCAACGCCGTCGTCTACCTCTGCGAGCAGCCCGAACTCGCCGAGCGGCTGCGGCGCGAGCCCGCACTGATCGGGCGCGCGGTGGACGAACTGCTGCGGGTCAACCTGTCGATCGGCGACGCGCTGCCGCGGCTGGCGACGGCCGACGTGCAGGTGGGCGACGTCCTGGTGCGGGCCGGCGAGCTGGTGCTGGTGCTGGTCGAGGGGGCCAACTACGACCCGGCGGTCTTCCCGGACCCGGAGCGGATCGACTTCGACCGGACGGACAACCCGCACCTCGCCTTCGGCGCGGGCCGGCACTTCTGCCCGGCCTCGGCGCTCGGCCGCACGCACGCCGAGATCGCGATCGCCGCGCTGGTGGAGCGGCTGCCGGGCCTGCGGCTCGCCCTGCCGGCCGACCAGCTGGCCTGGCGGCCGGGGTTCATCAAGCGGATGCCGGAGCGGCTGCCCGTGGTGTGGTGACGGGCCAGTGGTGTGGTGACCGGCCCGTTGCCTGGTGACGGGCGTGCCCGCGCCGGCCGTCAGCCCCGGGAGCGCGCGCCCGCGCCGGTCGTCAGTCCCGGAGCAGGACGGCCCGGGTGAGCTCCCAGGTCTCCGGGTCGGCCGCGACCAGCAGGCCGTCCTCGCCGCCGGGGGCCTCCGGGCGGTACGGGTTGCCGTCCAGCCGGGAGGACACGCCGCCGGCCTCGGTGACGAGCAGGGAGCCGGGGGCGTGGTCCCAGGGCAGGGTGCGCCAGTAGAGGATGAAGTCGCAGCGGCCCTCGACGACGTCGGGGTACTCGATCCCGGCGGCGTGCCGGCCGGGCGAGACCTCGCCGAAGGCCGCGGCGTTGGCCCGCAGCCGTTCCTGGCGGTCCGGTTCCAGGAAGCGGCTCTTGACCGATCCGCGCAGCTTCGCGGCGTCGTGCGGCGCCGGCGGCCGGGTCAGCCGGATGCCGTCGCGCCAGGACCCGGCGCCCAGTTCGGCGCGGTAGGCGGTGGCGGTGGCGGGTTGCCAGATCCAGGAGGCGACGGTCCGTCCGGAGCGGACCAGGGAGCACATGACGGCGTAGTCGGGGCGGCCGGCGACGAAGTTGGCGGTGCCGTCGACCGGGTCGACCAGCCAGGCGGCGGGCTCGTCGTGCAGGGCCCGCGCGAGTGCCGGGTCGGCGGCGACGGCCTCCTCGCCGACCACGGGGACCGGCAGCAGCTCGCGCAGGCGGCGGGCGATGATCGCTTCGGCCTCGCGGTCCGCGACCGTCACGACCTCGCCGGGTGCCTTCTCCATCACCTCGCCGGCGGCCAGCGCCCGGAAGCGCGGCTCCACCGCCTCGGCCGACGCCTCGGCGAGTATCTCCGCCACCTTGTCCATCAGCACCTTCGCGCTCCCTTCGCTGCCTCCACTGTCCCACGAGTGCGCGGACGTGACCTGCGGCGGCCCCGGGGTGGCAGGGGGGCGGGAGGGGGAGAGGCGGCGGCCGTCGGCTGACGTCTGACAGCCGACGGGTAACAGGTGACAGATAACAGATGACAACTTTCGAAATCTGTTATCTGTCACCTGTCATCTGTTACCCGTCAACCGTCGGCCCTCACCCGCCCAGGTAGTGGAAGCCCGGGCGAGGGTGCATCAGGAACTCGTGGTGCGAGATGTTCCAGGCGTAGGCCCCCGCCATGGCGAACAGCACGCGGTCGGCCGCCCGCAGGCCGTCGGCGCCGTCCGCGGCCCGGGCGAGGACGTCCTTCGGTGTGCAGAGCTGTCCGGCCAGGGTGGCGCGGCCGGTCGTGACGGCGGGGCGCGGCCACGGGTGCGGCCAGCCCTCCACCGGGAGGACCTCGAAGGGCTGCGAGTGCCCCCGGGTCGCCGGGGTGCGCAGGTGGTGGGTACCGCCGCGGACCACGGCGAAGTCCTCGCCGTGGCTCTGCTTCACGTCCAGCACCTCCGTCGCGTACCAGCCGCAGTGGGCGGTCAGTGCGCGGCCGGGTTCGATGCGCAGGGTCAGCCCGGGACGGTCGCCGAGCAGCTCGTCCAGCCCCTCCCCGAAGGCCTTCCAGTCGAAGTGTTCGGTCGGGTCGTCGTAGTCCACGGCCATTCCGCCGCCGATGTTGACCTCGGTGAGCGGGAATCCGTGCCGCTCGGCCAGCGCGGCCGACCAGGCCACGATCTGCCCGGCGACGGCCAGTTGCTCGGCGGCGGCGAGCCCGCTGGCCAGGTGGGCGTGCACGCCGCGCAGGCGCAGCCGCCGCCCGAGCCGTCCGACGCCGTCGCCGTGGCGATCACCGTGGCGATCGCCGTCGGCGCCGGCGGTGAGCAGCCGCACGCACTCCTCGGCCTGTTCCGGGTCCAGACCGAAGGGCGTGGGCCGGCCGCCCATCGCGAGCGCCACCTCGTCCAGCGCGCCCGTGGTGACGGGCAGGTTGACGCGCAGCAGCACGTCGACGACGGTGCCGGGCCGGTCGGCGAGCACGGCGTCGAGCCGGTGCAGCTCCTGCTCGCTCTCCACGTGCCAGCGGTGCACCCCGGCGTCCACCGCGGCGGCGATCTCGGCGGGCGTCTTCCCGGGCCCGCCGAAGGCCAGCGGGGCTCCCGGGACGGTGGCCCGCACGTGCGCGAGTTCACCGCCGCTGGAGACCTCGTAGCCGTCCACCGCGTCGCGCAGCGCGGCCAGGACGGGCGCCTCCGGGTTGGCCTTGGCCGCGTAGTACAGCTCGACCCGGTCGGGCAGCGCGGCCCGGACGACGGCGGCGTGCGCGCGCAGCGCCGCCAGGTCGTACACGTAGGCGGGCAGCTCCTCGGGTGCGAGGGCGGCGGCGTGTCGGCGGACGGTCTCGGTCATCGGACGGCGCTCCCGAGGGACAGCGGGACGGGCATGCGGGCGGCCTCGGCGAGGACCGAGCCGGCCAGCGGGGAGGGCAGGCGGACGTAGCCGGCCTCGCGGTCGGCCTTGCGCTCCCAGCGGGTCAGCAGGTTGGCCTTGGCCGGCAGCGGGACGCCGGCCAGCAGCGCCCGCAGCCGGGGCGGGCGGCCGTGCGCTGCCGCGTACTCCTCCAGGGTGTCCCGGACGGCCTGCCACAGCGGGCCCTCCAGCCCGGGGTGGCGGTCCGCGAGGGCGGCGAGCAGTTCGGCGACGTGGTTGACCAGCAGGCAGTAGACCACCCGGTCCCAGCCGCGCTCGGCGTCGTAGGTCATCGGCCCGGCGACCTCGGGCGGGAGGGCGGCGAGGACGGCGGCGTTGCGCTCGGGCACCAGCTTGGTGCCCTCCAGGTCGCGGAAGAGGACCTGGGCGGGGTGCCCGTCGGCGTCGACGCCGATGAGCACGTTCTGCAGGTGCGGTTCCAGGACCACGCCGTGGTCGAAGTAGGCGGCGAGCACCGGCGGGAGGAGCAGCCGCAGGTAGGCGCGCCACCAGTCCAGGGCCCGCCCGCCGTCCGGGTCGTCCCCCAGCAGCCGGGAGACGTGCGCCGAGCTGGTGGGGTGTTCGTCGGCGACGGCGGCCGCCAGCAGCGGGGTGACCCCGGGGCGCAGCAGGCCGCCGAAGCCCTCGCGGACGATCAGGCCGAAGCCCTCGTAGAGCGCCTGGTCGGGTCGGCCGTCGGCGCCGGGCAGGGCCAGTGTGCGGAACGCGGGCTCGCGCAGCATCGCCGCGTCGGGGAAGCGCCGGGCGAGGTCGGCGAGCGCGGGGGCGAGCAGCCGGGTCAGGGCGACGGCGCCGGTGAGCTCGTACGCGGCGTTCTTGCGCAGGCAGTTGGTGATGCGGACGTTGAGGCTGAACTTGAGGAAGGCGTCCGCGCCGTACAGGGTGCGGACGGAGGCGGTGGCGGCGAACTCCTCGCCGCGCGGCCCGAGGTCGAGCACGTCGCCCCGGGCCAGCGCCCCGCGCAGCAGCGGGTGGTCGCCGACGAGTCGGTACTGCCAGGGGTGGGCCGGCAGCAGCCGGTAGCCCTCCGGGACGTCGCCGAGCCCGTCGAGCAGGGCGTTCGACCGTTCGTCCGGGGACTGCCCGGCGAGCAGTTCGGAACGGACGGCGAGGTGGCGGAGCCGGAACGCGGCGCGGGACTCCGGCGCGTAGTGGCGCCAGTCGCCGCGGGCGGCGGAGCGGGACTTGGGCGCCGGGTGGAAGCGGTGGCCGAACAACAGGGCCTGCTCGGACTCCAGGTAGCGGTCCGCGCCGGGGGCCGGACGGTTCTCCAGCCCCTGGCGTACGCCCTCGTGGCTGGAGGCGACCTGGTCGAGGAACTCCTCGTTGACCGTCCCGGTGCGCAGCTCCAGTTCGCCCTGGACGTGCGCGGCCAGCTCCTGCCAGCCCAACTCCTCCCAGTCGCCGTTCCGTTCGATCTCGACCGGGCCGGTGAAGCGGTGCGCTCCGAGCAGCGAGGTGCGGCGCAGGGCGACCCGGAGGAGGGCGCCGCGCCGGGGCAGGCGCAGCAGCAGGCGGCCGTCGGCCGCGGCGGTCTGGTGCTCCGGCGCGGAGACCTCGCGCAGCAGGCAGTTGAGCAGGGTGTGGGCCACCGCGTGGTCGGCGGAAGGGAGTTCACGGTCGAGCGGGTGGTGACTGACCGGGCGGTGGCCGGCCGGGTGGTGGCCGGCCGGGGCGTGGCCGAGCGGGTGGTGACTGGCCGGGGCGTGGCCGAGCGGGTGGTGACTGGCCGGGGCGTGGGTGATCGGCTCGTCGGTCATCGGCGGCTCCATCGCTGGCGGAGGGACGGGAGGGTGAGTGAGCTGGCCGCGACGGCGGCCAGGAGGGCGGCGGCGGTGCCCGCCACCACGGGGGCGGCGGCGCCGTACCGGCCGTTGGCCAGCGCGGCCACCGCGCCGGCGGCCACGGCGCCGCCCTTGGAGACGAGTTCGAGGGTGCCGAACATCCGGCCCGGCTGGCGGCCGCGGGCGGCCCCGGCGGCGAGCACGGACAGGCTCACCAGGCCGAGGGTCAGTCCGGCCCCGAGCAGCAGCCGCACCGCGACGAAGACGGGCAGCGAGTACGCGACGGCGTGTCCGGCCAGGCCCAGCGCGACGAGGCCGAAGCCGAGCGCGATGCCGGCGTGCGGGCGGGTGTGGAAGGCGGTGTGGGTGCGCGCGGCGAACGCCAGGTAGCACAGGTGCGGCACGGCGAACAGTACTCCGGTGGTGGTGCCGGAGACGCCCGGCAGTCGCTGTTCGGCGAGCGCGATGAGGTAGGGGAAGGAGATGACGGTGGCGAAGACGAACGCGAACTCGAAGGCGTAGAGCGGCAGGAGCGGTGTGCTCGCCGCCGGCCCGGCGGGCTCCGCGGGGCCGGCGCCGGTCGCCGGGCGGGCCGGCTCGGGCAGCAGGGCGAGGAACACGGCCGCGGCGAGCGGCAGGACGGCCATCACCAGGTACTGGCGGTGCGGGTCGATCCAGGGGGACAGCGCGCCGACCAGGATGGGTGCGGCCACCAGGGCGGCGCGGGCGGAGCCCTGCATCAGGGTGAGCGCGCGGGACAGCCTGGAGCCGTCGAGGGCGGCGGCGAGGTAGCCGTTGGTGGCGGCGAAGGTGCCGCCGAGGAACCCCTGCAGCACCAGCGCGGCGGTGAACGCGGGCAGGCTGTCGGCAGCCCCGGCCAGCAGGAAGGAGACGGTGAGCCCGAGTTGCGCGCGCAGCAGCAGCCGCTTGCGGCCGAAGCGGTCGGCCAGCCGGCCCCACAGCGGTGCGCCGAGCGCGCTGAACACCGTCGGGACGACGTAGAGCACCCCGGCCCAGCGGGCCTGCGGGTCGCCGAGGGTCGGCAGGATGGTGGTGAGGTAGGGCGGCAGGCCGAGTGCGGCGAAGGAGGCGACGAAGTAGCAGGCCGCCACGGCGTGCACCTGGCGTCGGCCGAGCCCGTCCGCCGCGGTGGTGCGGCCACCGGTCCGCTGCGGGAGGGTTTCCACGCTCATCGGGCGTCCCCGGCCGGGGACCTGCCCGGTATCGCCGGCTCCAGCAGGTAGTTGGGGCCGGTCGTGTAGTGCTTGTTGACGTCGGCGGCGCCGGAGCGCTGCTTGCTGAGCAGGGTTCCGGCGGTGACCATGGCCTTGACCGGCAGGCGTTCGGCCTCCAGCAGGTCGGTGCGCAGCGCTGCGCCGGCCGGTCCGATCCGGTCGACGGCCTCGGCCAGGCGCTTGCGCAGCAGGGCCAGCAACTCGTCGAGTCCGGCGCGGCCGTGCGCGGCGAGGCCGAAGGCGAGCGCGCCGGTGCACAGGTGGCCGGTGATGGTGGTGAACAGGTCGGTGAGCGGCCGGTCGTCCTCGCCGAAGATCCTGGCGTCGTCGAACTCCTCGCAGGCCGGGGCGAGTTCGCCGAGCGTCGCGGTGAGCCGGGCGGTGTGCACGCGCGGGCCGTCGTCGTCCTTGTAGAGCAGGCGCAGGCCGTTCTCGTCGAGCACCAGCGAGGTGTTCTGCTGGTGCGACTCCAGGGCGACGCCGTAGCCGAACAGGGTGGCCTGCCAGTCGAGCAGCAGCTCCAGCAGGGCGTCGTAGAGGGCGAGGGGGTCGCCGCCGTGGAAGCGGTCGGCGAGGTGGTCGAGCACCAGGCGCCCGCCGGGCGCGGGGGCCAGCAGGGCGGCCAGCGGGACGGTGACGGCCCGCTCCAGCCCGGCCGGGTAGCGCCGCAGCAGCACGGCCAGCAGCTCGTGCCCGGCGTGCGCCCAGCTCTGCTCGTCGGCGTGCAGGATCCGGTCGGCGAACCGCGGCTCGCGGGCCAGCACGGCCTCGACCAGGCGCTGGCCGGCGGCGCCGTCGAGCAGCGTCCCCGGCTTGATGGTGCGGCGGTTGAGCCGGCCCAGGGTGGCGGTCGCGAGCGGGAGCTTGAGGTGGCAGGAGGGGTCGTCGGCGACGGCGACGGTGCGCATGGAGAGCGTCGGCACGACGGTCAGGTAGGGCCGGTCGGCGAGCACCGCGCGGCCGGCCAGGCCGGTGGCCGCCAGCGCCTCCTCCAGTGCGGTCCCGACGGTGAGCGGGTGGACCGGCAGGGTGGTCCAGCCGTCGCCCGGGCACGCGTCCGCCAGGCCGAGCCAGGCCGGGGTGGGCCACCAGCTCGGCAGCGGGTGTTCGCCGTGGGTGGTGAGCGCGTCCGTCGGCACGGCCAGCCAGCGCAGTTCGAAGGCAGGGTGGAACTCGGGCGCGTAGGAGCGCAGTTGTGCCTCGTCGAGACCGGCCCGGCCGCGCGCGGTCGGGTAGACGGGGTGGTCGAGGTAGGCGGCGAGGGTGTCGTGGCCGAGGGCGGCGGCCGGGCCGGTCCAGTCGGCCGGGTCCGCGCCGTACAGGTCGGTGAGCCGGGCGTGCACCTCGTCGCGGGCCCGTTCGTGCAGCTCCATGGTGGCGAGGGTCTGCCGGCACTCCTCGGCGAAGGCCGCCCAGCCGGGCCGGTCCTCGGCCTCGGCCAGGGCGGTGAGGGCCGCCACGACGGTGTCCAGACCGGTGACCGTCCGCCCGTCGAGCTCCAGCAGCGGCAGCCGGGCGGCGTACTCGCTCTGGAACCCCTCGGCGGTGACGGGCAGGGCGAGCGGGGCGTCCGCCGGGACGAGCCAGCGGCCGTCGGCGCGCTCCTGCGCGGAGGAGCGGGTGCGCAGGCCGAGGACGTCCTCGCGCAGCAGGGCGGAGAGCACGCGCAGGGTGAGCTGCTCGTCGGCGGTCACGGGGTGACCTCCCAGCGGTTGGCGGCGAGGAAGCGGGCGACGGCGGTGTCCACCGCGCCCTGGTCGGTGCCGACGGCCCAGATGACGCCCAGGTAGTCCCGGTTGGTGCGGTAGTGCTCGTGCCGCTCGCCGAGCGGGCGCAGCGGGCGGTAGGCGAGCCGGACGCCGTCGCGTTCCTCGTCGTACGGTCCGGGGGCGGAGGTGAGCACGCCGGCGCGGTCGGCGAGGACCGCCTCGTTGCGGGCCCGGCGCGGGGTGGCGGTGCACGACTCGCCGAGGTCGGCGGGGAGTTCGCGGCCGAGGTGGACGGAGAGGATGTGCTCGAAGAGCGGGACGCCGAGGATCTCGGCGAGCATCAGGTCGCACTGGTCGCCGATGGCTCGGTAGTTGACCTCGATGATCCGGGCGCGGCCGTCCGGCTGGACGACGAACTCGGTGTGGCAGGCGCCGAGTCCGACGCCGATCGCGTCCAGCTGGGCGAGCACCTGCCCGACCACCGCGGCGGGGTGGGCGGGGACGAACTCGAGGACCTCCTCGATGAAGTCCGGCGGCGGCGACAGACGGGTGCGGAAGCCGCCGAGGACGTGCCGGCGGCGGCCGTCGCCGAGCGTCTCCAGGGTGCACAGCGGCCCCTCCAGGAACTCCTCGACGACGAGCGTGGCGCCGGCCCGGCGGTGCTGGATCTTTCGGCAGCGCGCCGCGAGTTCGGCGGCGTCGGCGACCAGGACGACGTCCTCGCTGGCCACGCCCTCGCGCGGTTTGACCACGCACGGGAACGGCGGGTCCAGCTCGGCCGGGTCCTGTCCGGGGGCCAGCTCGGCGGACCAGACGGCGTCCTGGCCGGTCAGGGCGAGGTGGCGGCGCAGCTGGCCCTTGTCCTTGGCCCGCAGCGCGGCCTTCCAGTCCTTCGCGGGCAGGCCGAAGTACTCGGCGGCCAGGGCGGTCTGGGTCTGCAGGTGGTCGCTGTTGCTGAACACCGCGTCGGGCGCGTGGTGCCGGGAGAGCAGGCTGATCACCGCACGGAAGTCCCGGACGTCGCACTCCAGCACCTCGGGTGCGGTGAACGGGAGGTCGGCGTAGGCCTTCAGGTGGGGCCCGGCGTGGTCGGTCAGGACGGTGACGTCGAGCCCGAGCCGGTCGGCGGCGGGCAGGAAGCCGTCGGTGACCGAGTCGGTGGGGTTGAGGGCGAGCAGGTAGAGCCGCATGGGGAGGGGTCCTCGGGTTGTCCTCGGGGTGGTGGCGAGCCGGTGGCGGCGGGCGGACCGGGCGCCCCGCGCCCGCCCGCCGCCGGCGGTCGGCGGTTACTTCGGGGCGTCGACGCCCGCGGCCTTGGCGATGTCGACGAGCATCGCGTCGGCGGCCTGGACGCCGATGCCGGACATCCAGGTCTCGTCCGGGACGTTGAAGACCTTGCCGTTCTTGACCGCGTTCAGGCCCTTCCAGACCGGGGTCTGCTGGACCTCGCTCTCCTTGGTCTTGGACGGGTCGTCGGCGGTGGTGACGAACACCAGGTCGGCGTCGGCCTGGTTGATCTGCTCGGCGCTGACCTCGAGGATGTTCTGGTCGACGTCCTGGGGGGCCGGGCGGGTGAGGCCGACGTCCTTGAGGACGACGCCGCTGTAGGAGGACTTGGCGTACAGGCGGGTCGGCCCGGCGACGAAGCGGACCACCGAGGCGGTCGGCATGGTGCCGCCGTTCTTCGCCTTGATCGCCTCGCCGAGCTTGGCCGCGCGCGCCTCGTAGTCGGCGAGCGCCTTCTTCGCCTGGTCCTCCTTGCCGAGGGCCTGGGCGTAGAGGGCGAGGTTCTGCTTCCACGGGAAGCCGGTGGTCTCGGCGAGCACGGTCGGGGCGATCGCGTTCAGCTGGTCGTAGACCTTGGCGTGGCGGACCTTGGAGGAGAGGATCAGGTCGGGCTTGAGGGAGGCGATCAGCTCCAGGTTCGGCTCGTTCATCGGGCCGACGTCCTTGGTGTCCTTGATCTTGTCCTTGAGGTAGGAGGGGAACCCGCCCTCGGTCTTCATGTGCGGCGACACCGCGCCGACGGGCGTGATGCCGAGCAGCGTGACGTCGTCCAGCTCGCCGCTGTCGAGCACCACGACGCGCTGGGGCTGTGCCTTGATCTGGGCCGTTCCGGCGGCGTGGGTGACGGTGCGCGGGAAGCCGGCGGTGGCTCCGGCGCTCGCGGAGGCGCCGGCCTGGACGGTGTCCCCGCCCTGCTTGGTCCCGCCGTCGCTGCCGCAGGCGGCGAGCAGCGTGGTGGAGAGGGCGGCGGCGAGGACGGCGACGGGCAGTCGGCGGTTCATGGGGGTTCCTTGGATCCGGTCGAACGGGGGACGGGGAGGGGGAGGGACGGGAGGAAGGGAGTGGGGGGAAGGGCGGGGGAGGGGAGGGGTGTCCGGGCGCGGCCGTCAGCCGGCGGCGGCTCCGGCGCGGGCACGGGCCCGGGGGACGACCAGCGGCGTGCCGGTCTCCGGGTCGGGCACCACCCGGCAGGGCACCTGGAAGACGGCCTCGACCAGCTCGGCGGTGAGCACCTCGGAGGGCGCGCCGGCGGCGGCCAGCCGGCCGTCCTTGAGCACCACCAGGTGGTCGGCGTACCGGGCGGCCTGTCCGAGGTCGTGCAGCACCATGACGACGGTGCGGCCGGCCTCGGCGTGCAGGTCGGCCACCAGGTCGAGGACGTCGAGCTGGTGGCGGAGGTCGAGGAAGGTGGTCGGTTCGTCGAGCAGCAGCAGCTCGGTGTCCTGGGCGAGCGCGAGCGCGATCCAGGCGCGCTGGCGTTGCCCGCCGGAGAGCCGGTCGACCTGCTGGTCGCGCAGTTCGGCGGTGCCGGTGCGCCGCAGCGCCTCCTCGACGGCCTCCTGGTCGGCCGCGGACCACGGGCTGAGCATCCGCTGGTGCGGGTAGCGGCCCAGTCGGACGAGGGCCTCGACGGTGATCGCCTCGGGGGTGACCGGCTGCTGCGGAAGCAGGCCCATCCGCTTGGCGAGCGCCCGGGCGGGCATCCGGTGGATGTCGGAGCCGTCCAGGGTGACGGTGCCGGCGGCCGGGCCGAGCAGGCGGACCAGTCCGCGCAGCAGGGTGGACTTGCCGCAGGCGTTCGGTCCGACGATCGCGGTGACGGCGCCGCCGGGCAGTTCGAGGTCGAGTCCGTCGACGACGGTGCGGTCGCCGTAGCGCAGGTGGAGGCCGTGGGCGGCGAGCCGGTTGGCGGTGGGGTCGACGGTGGGGGCCGTGGTCATCAGCTGTTCCTCACGGGGAGCCGGCCCTGGCGGATCATCAGCGCCAGGAGCCAGGGCGCGCCGAGGGTGGCGGTGACGGCACCGACCGGCAGGCCGTGGACGGGGATCACGTGGAGCACGAGGAGGTCGGCGCCGAGCAGCAGGACGGCGCCGGTGAGCGCGGTGAGCCCGAGGGTGCCGAGGGTGGGGGGACCGGCGAGCAGCCGGACGAGGTGCGGCACGGCGAGCGCGACGAAGGCGACCGGGCCGGTGAGGGCGGCGGCCAGCGAGGCGAGGGTGATGCCGAGCAGCAGCAGGAGGAGCCGGTCGCGCCCGGGGTCGAGGCCGAGCCCGCCGGCGGAGTCGTCGCCGAGGTCGAGGACGGCGACCCGGCGCTGGCAGAGCAGCACGGCGCCGGCGGTGAGGGCGATGGCCGTGCCGCCGATCCACACCTCGGTCCAGTTGCGGCCGTAGAGCGAGCCGGTGGTCCACTGCATCGCGGAGGAGGCCAGTTCGGCCGGGAACCGGACGATCATCAGGTTCACGGCGGCGGCCAGGCCCTGCTGGACGGCCAGGCCGACCAGCACCAGGCGGGTGACGGCCATCCGGGACTTCCAGGCGAAGCCGCCGAGCAGCAGGGCCGCGAGCAGCCCGCCGCCGAGCGCGGCCAGCGGGATCAGCTGCTGGGAGGCGCCCGTGGCGATCATCAGGACGGCGCCGAAGGAGGCTCCGCCGGTGACGCCGATGGTGTCGGGGGAGGCGAGCGGGTTGCGGAAGAGCCGCTGCAGCATGGAGCCGGCCATCGCCAGTGCGGCGCCCGCGATGAGCGCCGACACCACGCGCGGTGCGCGGAACTGCTGCACCACCAGCACGTTTCCGGGGTCGCCCTGTCCGACGAGGGCGCGCAGCGCGTCCCAGACGGAGATGCTCAGCCGTCCGGTGCCCAGCGCGACGCCGGTGAGCAGGACCAGCAGGACGGCGGCCAGGGCCGACCAGGCGGCGGTGCGGGCCCGGCGCCGGGCGAGGGTGCGGACGGGCAGGGCGAGCGCGGTCACCGGGCCACCTTCCGGGCGAGCACCGCGAGCAGCGGGGCCCCGAGGAAGGCGGTCACGATGCCGACCTCGATCTCGGAGGGGCGCACCACGAGCCGGCCGAGCACGTCGGCGGTGAGCAGCAGCAGCGGACCGGTGATCAGACAGCCGGGCAGCAGCCAGCGGTGGTCGTTGCCGAGCAGCGGGCGGACCAGGTGCGGCGCGGCCAGGCCGATGAAGGCGACCGGTCCGGCGACGGCGACGGCGCTGCCGGCGAGCAGCACGACGGCGAGCCCGCCGGCGAGCCGGATCCGGGCGACCGGCACGCCCAGCGACTGGGCGGTCTCGTCGCCGAGGGCGAGGGCGTTGAGCGCGGGGGAGATGGCCAGGGCGCCCAGCAGGCCGACGGCCAGGAACGGCAGCACCGGCAGGAGGGTGTCCAGCTGCCGCCCGGCGATCGAGCCGGCCAGCCAGAACCGGGCCTCGTCCAGGGTGCGGTGACTGGCCAGCATCAGGGCGGAGGTCCAGGAGGTGAGCACCACGGTGAGCACGGTGCCGCCGAGGGCGAGCCGGACGGGGTCGAGGTCCCCGCCGCGGCGGGACATCGCGTACGCGGCGACGGCGGCGACGGCGGCTCCGGCGAAGGCGAACCAGACGTACTGGACGGGCCGGGCGAGGCCCAGCGCGTAGATCGCGGCGACGACGGCGAGGCCGGCGCCGGCGTTGATCCCGAGGGTGACGGGGGAGGCCAGCGGGTTGCGGGTGACGCCCTGGGCGACGGCCCCGGCGACGCCGAGCGCGGCTCCGACGGCCAGCCCGATCACCGTGCGGGGCAGCCGAAGGCCCGTCACGACGTCGGCGTCGCCGCCGTGGGCGGCTCCGGTCAGCGCGTCCACGACGGTGGACAGCGGGATGGATCGGGAGCCGAGCGCGAGGCTCAGCGCGGCGCACAGCACGAGCGCGCCCGCTCCGGCGATCAGCAGCAGGGGCCGCCGGACCGCCGAGGACCGGGGCGTCGCCGGGGCCGTGGCGGCCGTCGGGTCGGTTCTCAACACGAGTCGACATCTTAGGTTAGGTTTGCCTAAGTTCGTCAATCTCGGACTCCCGCCCACCGCCCGTTCGACCGCGGACCGGCACGGGGGCGCGGCCCGAGATGGCATGCCATCCGCGACATTGTAAGGTGAGCCTCACCTTATTCGATCATGCGGAGTCGATCTAGGGAGCGAAGATGATCCCGGGACCACCCCTGCCCGTCGCACCGCCGTCCGCGCTGCTCGGTGACTACCGGCGGCTGCTCGGCCTCTGCCCGGTGCTGAGCCTGCGTCTGCTCGACGCCGCGGAACCGGCGCCCGAGGCCGCCGACGGCTGGTACGGCGCGACCCGGATCGCCGACGACGAACGGGCCCTGGCCGCCGTGCTGGCCGGCGCGGAGGAGCGCATCGCCGCCGAACACGGCCGCGCCCCCCGGCCCCACGTCACCGCGTCCCGGCTGCTGCACCACTACGCCTGGTCGGTCTGCCTGCTCATCGCCGGCCCCTGGCACCTCTCCCGGCGGGTCCCCGTCATCGACCCTTCCGACGTGTGGCTGCACGCCCCCACCGGCGACCTCGCCCTGCGTCCGCGGGGCCACGTCGAGCTCCCCGGAGACGACGAGCTGCGCGCCGAGCTGCGGGCCGCCGTCGTCGGCCACCTCGAACCGCTGCTCGCGGCCTTCGCCGCCCCCACCCGCCGCCGGGACCGCGCCCTGTGGGGCATGGTGACGGACGATCTCGCCTCCGCCGTCTGGTACCTCGGCCGGATGCTCGGCGACGAGGACGCCGCCGTCGCGGCCGCCGGGGCGCTGCTGCCCGGCGGCACCCTCCCGCTGCCCGGCGCCGCCGACTTCCGCCGGCTGCACACCCCCGACGGGCGCGGCCACCACACCCGCACCCGGCTCGGCTGCTGCCTCTACTACGCCGTCGGGCCCGCCGCCACCGCCTGCCTGACCTGCCCGCGCACCGGTGACGAGGAACGGCTGCGCAGGCTCTGACGGCGCGTCCGGGGAGCGGGCGGGGGCGGCCGGGGGGCGGCCCGCCCCGCCGGGGGGGCCCCCCCGGGGGGCGGGGGGGGGGGGTGGGGGGGGGGTGGGGGGGGGGCCGGTATAGGGAGAAGCACACGGGGGGGGTGGCCCCCCCGCCCCCGGGCCCC